>JAHAWR010000173.1 GCA_018383835.1 Candidatus Jordarchaeia archaeon
TAGGGCGTAGGAGCTCTTCTTCCATCAAAGAGACTATGGAGCTTAGTCAGCATATAAACCCTTCTGCCATGAAACTGCTGACTACGGCGTGTTCCGGTGAAGCTATAGGGAGTGGGTGCGCTTCTAGAATTTAGAGGTTGCAGGGTGATTTTCCCCTTGAAGCAGGCGGGCAGCCTTTTGTGCTGGTTCGGGAAAAGTATTCGCCTCGGGTTTTACCCGAGAAAGTTGACACCCGAATTGAGGGATAAAATGGTCGGTGAGTACCGGAAAAGCAAGCGCAGACTAATCCTTCTGGATTACGATGGAACCATCGTGCCCTTCGCGGATAGGCCCGACGAAGCCAAGCCCGACGAAGACGTCATGAATCTGCTTAGATTACTCGCTCAAGATGGCGGGAACGAGGTGGTTATAGTGAGTGGACGGGACAGGAAATTCTTGGATGAATGGTTTGGAGACACGAGGCTAAGCCTAGTCGCTGAGCATGGAGCATGGCTAAAGGAGAGGGGTGCAGAGTGGCTTTTCATTAGCCCGCTGGAGGATGACTGGAAGAAGGATGTTTTCCCAGTCCTCAAACAATACGTCGGCGCTACTCCCGGATCCTTCATTGAGGAGAAGAGCTTCTCCCTCGTTTGGCACTACAGGGCAGCTGACCCAAAGGTGGGAGAGTCAAATGCTAAAGAGCTCAGAGGACGCCTTAAGAGCCTCGCTGCCTCCCTCAACCTGGAGGTGTTAGAGGGGAGCAAAACTGTTGAGGTGAAGAGCTCAGGTGTTAACAAGGGGCGCGCCATCCTTCACTGGGTTTCGAGGGGGGGCTGGGACTTCATGCTGGCCGTAGGGGACGATGCAACCGACGAGGATATGTTCGCTGTCCTCCCAAAAACAGCCTACTCCATAAAGGTTAGAGTTGCCCCGTCCAAGGCCAGATTCGTCGTCGAGTCGGTTGGAGACGTAAGATCCCTCCTAAGGGAAATGGTAGGCATCCCTAGCGGCTGACTTAAACCTTACCACAGCATCCATACTATGGAGGTGTTTGGCTTGAGAGTCTTTCTGCACGAGATGACTCATCCCGAAGTTAGCCGTAAAGCTGAGGAGGGCGCCGTAGTGATAATACCCTTAGGTAGCATGGAGCAGCACGGCGTCCACCTCCCACTTGGAACAGACTTCCTCATAGCGCTCGAAATATCTAGAAGGGTAGCCGAGAAGACGAGGTCTATAGTGGCTCCAGTTCTATGGGTGGGCTTCTCGAAGGAGCACATGGCTTTCAAGGGAACGATAACACTGGAGAGCGAGACGTTGACAATGGTTTTGCGCGACGTCATCAGGAGTCTGGCTTCTCACGGCTTCAGGAAGATCATAGTTGTCAACGCGCATGGAGGCAATGATGCCCCCGTCAGGTCATCGGTTCTCGACGCGAACCTCAACTCGGATGCCGACGTCCTCTACGTAGGGCCGGACGAGCTTTCGTCCTTCCTGCCCCAAAGGCTAAAGCATGAACTGGAGAAAAGCATGGACCTTCACGCAGGCGTCCTAGAGACCAGCATAATCAACCTTGTACGTCCAGACCTGGTGAGGCGAAGCCAACCTTCAAAACCAAAGGTAAAAATTGGGAAGCACGTCCTCGACGTCCTAGACCTTGCAAAGGACAAGCCGGCGCTTAGGGCGAGCATACTCTCCAGCGTCCTCGCGAGGTTCGACGAGCTCTCGGACAACGGCGCACTCACCCTGTCAGACCCCCTGAGCCATTGGGACGCGTCCGAGACGGAAGAAGCGCTGGAGGAAGTCGCCGGAAAGCTCGCCAAAATAGTGGAGAAGTGGAAGCTTACCGGGAAAGCAGAGGGTTTGAAACCTTAAGCGTAAACCTTAAGGTTGACTGGACTGTAGCTCTCCATAATGGCGGAAGGTGTTTCTCATGAAGATTAAGATACGCAACTACCAGACGTCGGATAGCGATGGCACAATGCTTCTCATGAGGACTCTCGCGAGCGAGATTGGCTTCACGTTCAACCCTGAAAAGTGGCGTGAATCTGACTACTTACGCCTCTTCAGTCCAGGGTTGAGAAGGCAGACTCTGGTAGCTGAGGACGAAGAGACGGGAAAGGTCGTCGGCATGGGGATAATTGAAGCCCGTCTCGAGCCCACAGGGCAGCTCGTCGGCTACCTCACAAACTGGGTTGTCGACAAGAAGTACAGAGACAAAGGAGTAGGGAAAATGCTTGCCGAGGCTGCAATAGAAATACTCTCAAAACTCAAAGTGGACGTTATACGCGTCAACGTTGGCATGCACTTCGTCGACAAGCTATCTAAAAGGCTCGAGAAGCTGGGCTTCACTCCCATCTACGTCGTCTTCGAGAAAAAGCTTGAAGCGCGCTAGTCGGAGGGCCTTCCCTTGAGCAAGAAGCCCGTATACGGAATAGAGTGGGGCAACTTGGTCATCGACTACGAGCAGCCGATAAGCGAAGAGGCTCTGAAGTCGATGACGCTCAAGCAGCTCTTCGAAATGGTTGAGCACATGGAGTACATCTACCTCTACTATCGCTACGATGCTTACCGGGAAGGGGAAGCTGGAGCCAGTTCGAGGAAAACTTCAAGAAGATCCACCTTCTCATCATCTCTGCA
>JAHAWR010000179.1:0-730 GCA_018383835.1 Candidatus Jordarchaeia archaeon
TCTCACCTTCGGAGGGAACGAGATGCCAGGGTACCACTGTGGGCTAGCCACGCACCTCGGGTTTCTGGTAGGGGCGAGGCACAGCCACCTCGACAACGCAGGGTATGCCATAGACCAGAAGTTAAATGCCGAAGGGAGAAGGGCGAGTCCATCTGAATTAGCAAAGATGATATTTGAGGAGGAGTGCTGGCGCCAAGTTCTGTCCAGTCTAGTGGTTTGCTTCTTTGCGAGGGGGGTCTACACCCCAGAGGTGGTCAGCAGGTGCCTCTCTGTGATGGGGATTGACCTCACCCCGGCAGACCTGAAGGGGCTCGGGGCGCGGATCCTAAGGGAGAAGTATGAGTTCAAGTTCAGAGAGGGCTTCTCTTTCGAAAAGCTGAAAGTGCCTAAGAGGGTGACAGAGGTCCCAACACCGCAGGGAGTTGTGACCGAGAGGGATCTCAGGGAGGGCATAAAAAGTTTCGAGGGGCTATTAAGAAAGGACGTAAAGAGCGTATGAGCCGTGTGCTGGTCAAGTTTGAGATCAGTATGGGAGTTTATTATTAAATCTCCGGCAACTGTTCGGTCACGAATTTCCCACCCACAACTGAGGCTGAATAGTTTGAAATAGTTGTTTGGACTGTTTGCTAATAGAGGGCAAAAATTGAAGGAAATGATATTCTTTTTCGAGATGCACCAGCCGAGGAGAATTAAGCGGAACTTCGGGAGGAGGTACCCATACCAAGGAGGG
>JAHAWR010000179.1:864-1762 GCA_018383835.1 Candidatus Jordarchaeia archaeon
CTCTGGGGTCTTTCTTGAACAATGCAGCTGGTGGGAGCCAAGGGTCATAGAACTAATAAAGGAGGTCGCCGCCTCCGGGGCATGCGAGCTGGTGGCAGAGACCTATTATCACTCCTTGGCATGTATGATAAACTTTGATGAGTTTAGGGATCAGGTGGGTGCTCACAGGAAGGTTATAAAGGAACTCTTCGGCGTGGAGCCCTCGGCTGTGGAGAACACGGAGTTTATCTACAATAATGATATAGCCAAGGCTTTTGAGGAGATGGGGTTCAGGGTGGTGCTCACAGAGGGCGTAGAGAGAGTACTGGGGTGGAGGTCGCCGAACTATATTTACAAGGCAAAGGGGACGGGGCTCCCAGTATTAATGCGGAACTACATGCTCTCAGACGACATAGGGTTTAGGTTCACTTGCAGGAGCTGGAGTGAGTGGCCTTTGACGGCAGAGAAGTACGCTGAGTGGCTCTATAGGACTCCCGGAGATCTCGTATTAATAGCGATGGACTTTGAGACCTTCGGAGAACACCACTGGCCAGAAAGCGGGATCCATGACTTCATAAGGGCACTTCCGAAGGAGGTCAACAGGTACGGAGAGATGGAGTTCTCGACCCCGTCGGAGGCCGTCTCGAGGCTACAGCCCGTAGACGAAGTAGACGTCCAAGATACGATATCTTGGGCAGACCTGGAGCGCGATTTGTCGGCGTGGCTCGGGAACGAGATGCAAAGACACTGCTTCGAGGTCGTAAAGTACCTAGAGCCCATGGCGAAGAGCATGGGCGGGAGGTTCCTCAGGGCTTGGAGGTATTTCACCACTAGCGACTACTACCATTATATGAGTACAAAGGGCGGAGGGGCGGGCGCAGTCCACTCTTATTTCAGCCACTTTAACAGCCCCATCGAG
>JAHAWR010000179.1:1799-2452 GCA_018383835.1 Candidatus Jordarchaeia archaeon
GGTACAGGCTTTACGAGGCTATGGGTGAGAAGGCGACATACTACAGGATGCTATTTGGAGACCTACCAGATAGCCATGCGTTCCACTTCTACTTGGGGTTTGCTGAGCCCCTAGGCGTGAGTGTGAAGAACCTTACAGAGTTGCGAGAGGCTCTAGATAAGATAGACGAGAGGTCCCTGAAGTTCCACATTGCAAGGGGGGACCTCGGCAAGTGGGTGGATGAGGTCCTCGGATGTAGAGCACTCGCCCAAGAGTTGATGATGGTGAGGCACTTCCCTGAGGGTTGGAAGGAGAGGGTTATTAAGGCGGTAGAGGGTGCAATCACTGCGGCGAAAACAGCTCTCTTTGGCGGTGAGGCGCATGAAGTTGGAAAGGTTTAGCGAATGTGTAAGGATACTAGACCCGAGGAATGGGTTTTCTGAGTCCGTTCAGCTAATAGATGTCAGAGTGGACCCCCTGACGGGCGGGATTTCGAGGGTTAACTTGGCAAGGGAATTGAGGCCTAAACAGGGGGTAAAGGAGGTAGGCGCCCAGATTTCACCGGAGTGCCCCTTCTGCCCACAGAACATAGAGAAGATGACCCCAAAGTTTCCAGAGGACTATGTTAGAGGGGGGCGGATAAAGAGGGGTAGAGCCACGATCTTCCCGAACCT
>JAHAWR010000178.1:0-147 GCA_018383835.1 Candidatus Jordarchaeia archaeon
CTACAGAGCTCACGGAATGTCTCTTTAGTAACACTAAACGTGAGGTCAAGACCCAAGTAACAATCCAACCAAGAAACCTTTTTAGCATTATTATTTGTTCAATTGTTGTGGCTAGAAGGAAAGAAGAGTGCGAGATCCTTAAGCGGA
>JAHAWR010000178.1:201-708 GCA_018383835.1 Candidatus Jordarchaeia archaeon
ACCTTACATGCTTCCTGGCAGAGCAGTCTGCACAGCTTTACCTTAAATCCGCTCTGTTAAAGGTGGTGGGGGATTATAGCAGGACACATCGCCTAAGACAACTCCTCTCTGAGCTGGTGAAGTCTATAACATCCGAAAGGCTGAAGAGATTTGCTGAAGAGTATAATGTGCACTTATCAAGCCTAGAAGACGCATACATCATGGCGAGATACACTACGAAACATTTCACCTCGAGGGATGCAGAGGAAAGTATACGGCTCGTGGAGGTTTTGTTGAGAATAGTTGAGGAAGAGGTGGGCTTGTGAGTTTCATGGATACTGCGAGAAAGAGAGCGGTCATCGTTAGAAACTGGAGAGAACACGTGTACGGAGTTGCTAAAGCTGTGAAGGAGGTGTTGCCAGATGCGGAGGTGTATGTTTTCGGGAGCGCGGTAACAGGTGACATGGTGGCGGCCAGCGATATAGACATTCTCGTGGTCTCCGAGGGAGTTCCTGAAGGACTTTTCGG
>JAHAWR010000178.1:753-1578 GCA_018383835.1 Candidatus Jordarchaeia archaeon
ACACTACCACCCCTTCGAGCTCCACCTAGTGAGGCCGGAGGGCTTAGAGGAATACTTGAGAAGAGCCGGTAAACATGTTTTAAAAATCTATTAGACTCCTCCAGATCCTAGCCCCTCTGTTTCTCACATCTTACAATTCTTGATACATGCTTTAACACGTCAAGAATATCAAAAATATTTGTGTGCAAAGCTTTCACTTCTATTCCCTTCTCCTCTAAGAAAGCTTTAACTCGGTTTGTAAAGTGCTCTTGTCTTTTAAACATCTCTTCTGGAACTGTTCTCCAGAAGTGTTGCCAACACCAATTGCAAACTGCCCGCCTCAAACAACCAAGCGTTTACAAAACCCTAAAAATCGTTTAAACGGTTGTAAACGTTCCAAAACCAAAATATCGCAACTTTCCTCCAAGAAAAATTTTTATCAGGTCGAAGAGGCGGCATTTTTGTGGCGGTTAAAACAAAGTTATTTATGGCGGCTCTGACGCTTGTATTGCTAGCTACTCCTTTCCTAGCTAGGGTTGTAGCGGCGCAGAGTGGAGATACAGACGTTTTTGGGGCGGATGACCTGCCTTTAGGGCTACAGTTGACTGAAACACTACATACAATAATAAATGAGCATAAGCTTGCGATCATCGAAAATGCCATACTGGAGTTCAAGCTGAAGCATGATATGTTAATAGAGAATAAGACGGAGTTGATTAGGAGCCTTATTAATGAGAGGGTTAACAGAACACTACAGATAAAGGAGGCCATCAGAGAGCTTAGCACACTCTATGTAGCAGGAAACATAACACTGGAGGAATACATGGCAGGGCTCAGCGAGCTGAG
>JAHAWR010000178.1:1837-2489 GCA_018383835.1 Candidatus Jordarchaeia archaeon
AGCCATCCCTCCAACTTAACCGCCCCTCAGGCTGGGGGAGCTGCGGAGCAACATAGGGGAAGAGTACATGAAAACAGTG
Source organism: Candidatus Jordarchaeia archaeon (assembly GCA_018383835.1). GTDB lineage: Archaea > Asgardarchaeota > Jordiarchaeia > Jordiarchaeales > Freyrarchaeaceae > DTBI01. Next base: position 1,917 of record JAHAWR010000178.1, read on the forward strand.
GAAGAGGCCATGATACAGTGTCCACATCAACTGTGACCGTCAATGAGGGGGGGGAATAGAGGTAGATAACCGTATAACATAGACCGGCTAACGAGAAAACAGTTATAAGGCACTAAGACTGAGAATCGCCGCTTCTTAACCTGCAATGGGGGTAGTGATAGTGCTGTGGTTAATATCGTTGGCGCTTGCCTTGACGCTCCCCTCCTACACCTTATATCATCTGACAGTTTCTCCCGACGGCTCCACCAAATGGGTTATTGAGCATAGATTCCCCCTCTCTACACCTGATGAGGTGGAGATATTCAAGTCAATAGCGACTCGGCCGGAGAACATCACCTCAGACTATAGTGCGAGGATTGAAGCTTTAGCCGCCAGCGCATCGCGAATGTTTGGGCGGGAGATGTCGATTGAGGGGTTCAACATAGAAGTGGAGACTGTGGACACTGTAAGCGGTAAAATGGGTCTCATCAAGATCGAGTTTACATGGAAGGGTTTTGGAAAAATTATAGAAACTAATCGAATAGAAATCGGGGACGTATTCATAGGTGGTTTCTATATCTTTGAAGGAGAGTC
>JAHAWR010000175.1:0-2385 GCA_018383835.1 Candidatus Jordarchaeia archaeon
TATCAACATCTTAGTAGCATCTCTAGGGCGTAGGAGCTCTTCTTCCATCAAAGAGGCTATGGAACTTAGTCAGCATATAAACCTTTCTGCCAAGAAACTGCTGACTACGGCGGACTCCTATCTTGCAGCACCAAAACTGTCATCCCAGCTTCATTCTCGTCAAGCTTCAAGTTCAGATGGTCTGAGTCGCTGGAAAAGCTGTCAGGGTATGAGCCGAGGGCGGTCGTCTTCTCCCATTTCGGTGTGGTGGTGGGAGGGGACGCGGCGAGAATAATGAGTGCCGAAACGCTCGAGGGTGGAGGAGGCTCGCAGTCGAGCTTGACCCTGCAAGCATCGCCGGTGAGCTCAAGAAAAGGCATTTAGAGAAGTTTACCCTGTTCGACCCCCAGCATAAGAACACTGATCTTTGACTTGCTTGCAGCTGGCCTAAGTCAAAGCCTCTGAAAATGGTAGAAGCACAAAACAGAAGGACTGAGAGGAGGTAGAAGTCGCTAAGCGTAACATTGCAAAGCTGGGTCCCAAGTACTCAGCTCCCAGTAACGTCTCCTCATTTCACTTGGTTGTCCTCGTCACTCACCCCAACGCTCTTAAAGACGGGATCCTAAAGCATGGAGGCTGGCGGCCAGCACCTTTAGGAGGGGCAGGTGTGGTTTTGCGAAATGAACCATGGACAGTAGCCTTTTAAGGTAATGTGAAGGGGCAGCTTTATCACTTCCAGCTTTCTAGGAAAAAATTTTATGATTGGTGTGCTAAATCTTATTTCCTGTTTCGATTGGAGGTTGAAGAAGGCGGGCGAGACAGAGTTTCAGGTGTATAGGCGGAGGTGGGCTGTGCTTGCATCTTTCTGCTTGGTCTTCTTTACTACCCAGCTCCTCTGGATAGAATTCGCAACCATACCTCAGACTGTGGCTTTCGCCTATGGTCCATTCGCCGACCAAGAGTTAATAACACTCCTAACCATAGAGGGGCCACTTGTATCCGCTATTCTCTCGTTTCCATGTGGGGCAGTGATTGATAAATGGGGTTGGAAGAGGCCTGTCGGAGTTACAGCAGGATCCTTAGTAGGGGTTTTGAGGACTTTCGCCAGTAGTAACTTTACTCCTCAGCCAGATAGCGATAACAACAGTCGGCCTTTTCACCTTCGACGCCATATCAAAGCTTACGACGCAGTGGTTCCCCTTCAGTGAAGGGGCAACCGCACAGGGCATAGGAAACCCTTTCAAACTTCCTTAGGCTGATGGTTCCACTATTCCTTTCCCCGGTTCTGGCCAACGTATTCGGAAATCCTCTCCTAGACCCGCAGGGCAGCTTACGGGGCATAAGCCTCACTTACGGTGTTTCGCCGTGATGGTTGCTATAATTTTCTAGTAGCGGAGGAGGCCCCCAAAGCCACCGGAGCCTAGAGTTGAAGAGGCAGAAGTTCCTGTGAGGGAGAGCTTTTCGAAGCTTCTGAGGGTGAGGCAGTTCCACGTGCTCTCAATATTGTTCTTCGGCGGCTTCCAGGTTTACCTTAGTTGACAACGTGGATCCAGATGATCGTGTCGTCCAATGCCCCAATACTAGAGAAGGCACTCGAATTCTACCTTGCCCATTGCTTCTGCCCTTATAGTCTCCCAGTCGCAGATCCAAGGTGGCATAGTGGGCGCGCTCATCACGCTTGGCGGCATCATCGACTGCATTTCTGCCGTCTATCTCAGACAAGGTGAACAGAAGGAAACCGTTCTAGTATCAATGCTCACATTAGCCCCACTCGTCTACATGATAGGCACGTCAAGCGAAATTGCAGCAGCTGCCGTAGCCTTCCTTGGATTCTTCCTACTGGCATCCCCCCATATCCTTCCAGATGGCGATGGAGACAAGGGAAATAGGGCCGAAGCTCGCCGGCCTTGCAGTGGGAGGACTATACACGTTCGGCAACCTAGGCGGCGCGGTAGGACCATTAGTAGTGGAACTTCTTGAAACGTCATCAACGCCATACATGCTCTCCCAATTAATACTGCTGGGAATGCTACATTGCAATGGTAAGCCAAGCTTGATGGCTCAGGACCCCCAACAGCTCCACTAGCCTTCCCTGGCTCCTTCCTCACCGCGATAGTGGCAACGGCGATCATGGGTGCAGGAACCTTTTCATAGCAACACTTCTACTCAAAGAAACACACGCTGAAACACCAGCGTAAAAACCGCTGACTAAACCTTCGATACCCCTTTTTCTTCCCCAAAGAAAATCCTAGTTAAAAAGGGCAACAGAGCTTGAGGGAAAAGCTCTGGAAACCTGCAACCTTTTTACTAGGAACTCTGTGAAGACCCCAAAGCGGTCCAGCCAACCCCATCGAGAAACAATGCTCTTCCATCTTTGGCTTTAACTCGTTGATGATGCCCGACATC
>JAHAWR010000175.1:2410-2552 GCA_018383835.1 Candidatus Jordarchaeia archaeon
TTACGTGGTGTTTAGAAGAGTTGGGGGCTGCTTCCGGTTTAGAAAGGAAGGGTTAAATGTTGGTTTGTGATAGGTGACGCTTAGTTCTCTGTTGGAGGGTTGGGATTTGAGGGTTGAAGACGTGAAAATGATTGCGGATACA
>JAHAWR010000186.1 GCA_018383835.1 Candidatus Jordarchaeia archaeon
TGTGCGGCACGCCGATTACCCCATTGAGGGGGTGCAGTTTCACCCAGAATCAATACTCACATCCTGCGGGAAGTTCATCATAAAAAACTTTCTTGAAGGAGGCTAGATGGTGAAGGAGTATATTCGGAAGCTTGTTGAAGGTGCGGATCTCACCGGTGAAGAGGCGCGCGACGCCATGAAGAAGGTGATGTCAGGTGAGGCGACGGGAGCCCAGATAGGGGCGTTCCTGGTGGCTCTCAGAATGAAGGGTGAAACTGTTGAGGAGATCACCGCATTCGCCTCGGTGATGCGTGAGTTCTGCCGGAGGGTCAAGCCCAAGGTGAACTCTCGCCTAGTTGACACTTGCGGAACAGGAGGAGACCGCGTCAAGACGTTTAATGTGAGCACGTTGTCGGCGTTCATCGTTGCAGGCGCTGGGATACACGTCGCCAAGCATGGGAACCGCTCGGTCACTGGAAAGAGCGGGAGTGCCGACGTGCTTGAGAAGTTGGGGTTCAATCTTAACGTCGAGCCGGAAAGGGTGGAGAGGATGATTGAAAGCGTCGGAGTGGGCTTCATGTTCGCGCCGAACTTCCACCCAGCAATGAAGCACGTTGCGGGGCCGAGGAGGGAAATGGGTATAAGAACTGTTTTTAACCTGCTCGGGCCCTTAACGAACCCGGCTGGGGCGAACGCGCATGTTCTTGGAGTCTACGGTGAGGAGTGGGTTATACCAGTAGCTGAGGTGTTGAGGGAACTCGGCTGCGTCGAGGCCATGGTGGTTCACGGCCTAGATGGCGTGGACGAAATATCCGTTACCGGCGAGACATTGGTGGCTTGGCTAAGGGGCGGGGAGATCTCAACGTTCAAGCTGACGCCGAAAGAACTTGGCTTCGAGGTTGCAAGTCCAAAGGAGGTGGCTGGGGTTGATCCAGAGGGGAGCGCGGAGCTGACCTTCAGAATCCTCAATGACATATTGCCGAGAAGGGATCCGAGGAGGGCGATGGTGCTCATGAATGCCGCCGCCGGCATTGTCGTGGGTGGAAAGGCAGACGACCTCGCTTATGGAGTCGAGCTGGCGGAGGAATCACTCAGGAGCGGCGCAGCCTACAAGAAGCTGAGGAATATGATTGCCTTTTCCGGCGGGGACATGTCAAAGCTAGAGGAGCTGGAGCAGAAGTATGCGTGACTTCTTGGATGTGCTGGCGGACGACGCCAAAAAGACAGTGAAGGAAGGATTCTATGACGATGTCGAAGCGGCTCCAGCCGTAAAACTTAGCCTCGAAGGCTCGATCCTGTCGTGCAGGAGGGCCGCCATAATATCTGAAGTAAAGCCTGCCTCTCCATCTATGGGGGCTCTACATGGAGGACGTAGCCCGGCTACTCTGGCGAGGGAGATGGAGGAGGGCGGCGCCATCGGGATATCCGTGCTAACGGAACCGAAGCACTTTCAGGGGTCGATGTTAACCCTAGCCGAGGTGAGAAGAGCGGTAAAAGTCCCCATCCTCATGAAGGACATTGTTCTGAGCCAGGTTCAGGTCGACGCCGCCGCTAGGGCTGGTGCGAACGCCGTACTATTAATCTATTCCGTTTTCGAGAGGGGCCACTCTGAGGTGAAGCTGGAGGACATGATAGAGTACGCGCACGGCAGGGGGGTTGAGGTGCTGCTTGAGGTGCACACCAGGAAAGAGTTCCAGTCATCCCTCAACTATGAGGCAGACATGATCGGGGTGAATAACAGAGACCTTAGGACTTTGAAGGTTGACCTGAATGTGACGAGGAAAGTCTTGGCGGGTTACATTGGAAGCCGGGTTGTCGTGAGCGAGAGTGGAATAAGCGGCCCCGAGGACGTGAGGTTCCTTTACGCCTGCGGCGCCAAGGCTTTCCTCGTCGGAACATCGATAATGAAGGCCGCGAGCGTTAAAGACAAGGTTAGGGAGCTGGTGGAGGCTCTATGAGGACGAGGATTAAAATCTGTGGGATAAGGTCTCCAGGCGACCTGCAAATGGTTGTGGATGCGGGGGTTGACGCGGTCGGATTCGTGGTCGACGCCCCATCCTCTCCTAGGAACCTGACGCTTAAAGAGGCGAGGAGACTCGTGAAGGCTACACCAGTCTTCGTCGAGACGGTCGCGGTCACCATGCCGAGAGACCTCAACCACCTTAAGCTGATCGTAGACGCAGTCGATCCTGACGCCGTCCAAGTTCACGGTTTAAGGGTTGACGGCGAGCTGAGGGACGCTTTGCCCGGCGTGAAGCTGATAGCCGCAATCCCTGCAGTCTCGTCCACCCATGAGCTCGCCTTGGAAGCGTCAC
>JAHAWR010000030.1:0-1358 GCA_018383835.1 Candidatus Jordarchaeia archaeon
TGTCGCCGTAGGGCTGCTAGGGGTTGAGGATGTCCTCCAGCTCTTGGAGGAAGCTAAAGACTGCGCGCTGGTCATCTTGACTGGGAGGAGCGCGCTCAAGGAGCTCGCTGAGAAAGCGGACCTAGTAACTGAGATGTGTGAAGTGAAGCATCCTCTAAAAGTGGGAGTGGAGGCTAGAAGAGGAATAGACTACTAAGACGGTTCCTGCTGAATGGAAAAGAGTATATATGTTGAACTTTAAAGTTGTAGTCATCGGCAAATGGTGAAGGGTAAGGTAGAATGAAGGAAGATAAAGACTGTATGGTTAGGGATCGCATAGCTTTTTACTTGAAGCTCATGAACTTGAGCTTTGAGTGGTCTGAGGAGCATAATGCCTTCTTGGTGCCCTACATGATTTCTGGACACAAGCATGTGGTCGTGGTAAGCTGGTCTGAGAACTGGATTATTATAAGGACGGGAATAATGATGAAGGAGGAGGTTCCCCAGGGCTACAAAGAGGAGCTTTACAGGAAGCTTCTCCAGGCGAACCACGACTACTACGAGTTCGCGTACGACATGGATGAGGAGGGAAACATAGGGATAAGCGAGGACATATTCATCCCGGCTCTCACCTTCGACGTCTTCTGGGAGGAGTTCAACGTCATACCCCTAGCGGTAAAGTACTTCTGGGAGAGGATAATTCCAAGCCTTGGCGAGGCAAGGACGCCCAGCAGAACAGATTGGATATATGTCTAAGAGAGGGGATCATCTTTCACACATTATGCATCGTCATGCTTCTGTTTTCTTCGGTAGCAGAGGCTTCGTGTTGTACGGATAGATAGGTTGCCAAACAAGAAGCTGGTTTTAGTGGGGGGAGGGTTCCTTTATAAACTTGCTTCTTAATTCCTTTTTTAAATAAAAATTTATTTATAACATATTCCTCTCAGTTATAGTTGATTCCTCCTTATTTTCAATTTTTCGAAAACTTTTCTAATTGACGAAATATTATTGGAGGTAGAAAGGTAATACTGGAGAGGAGAAGAATGCCTCCAACAATAACGCCCCAATGAAAATAAACTTGCACCTGGAAAAGCAGGAGAAACAATTAACAGCATTCAAGTAAACGATGTGACTTAGAAAGACGCTTCTAGAATGCCACTCTCCCCACATGTAAACTTAGTAGATGGGCATCTGAGAAGTTCATTTTACAACTATTAGAGTAGAGGGGGGGTTCACGCAGACTGAAACTTGTGTTTTGGTGTTTGCCTCCGAGCGCTCTTCATAACCTTTCCATTCCGTCAGTTTCACCCCCTTTAGCGCATGCTGGCTTTTGGAGGCGTATTCTCGTGGTGTTACCTGTATAATGATTTGGTAATGTT
>JAHAWR010000030.1:1391-12051 GCA_018383835.1 Candidatus Jordarchaeia archaeon
ACAAAACGCTGGGAGATCTTTTTCGGCGGCTTTCGCAGTACTCGGATTTCGTGTATGAAGTCGATTTTCCGTGGGTGATGGCGATTCTTTGCTATAGATTTTTTCGGCTAGAGATATATACTTGAGAAATGTGTTATAGTACTCGGTGTTTGGGTATGGTTTGGCTGCGCGTGGTTAGGAGACCTAGGCTGCTTGACCCACGCCACTTCCTCCAGTACTGTTTCAGAACCGAGGAGCAGGTTCAGCAGGCGAGGAAGATTTTGAAGGAGATTGCGGCGAGCGGGGAGGTGCCTGACAGTGAGTGGAGGCGATTTCTGGTGTCAAGCCCTGGGCTCTACACTAAGGTTATGAGGGCCTTGAGAGAGTTTGGTTTGGTTGAGAAGAGGGAGGGGAGGTTCGCGCTTAGCAAGGAGTTTTCGGCTAGTTTGAGGAGGTTTGCGGACTACTGGGAGGCGGTTTACGAGAGCGTTAAGAGGGGGGAGCCCGTTGATTTTTAGTTGCCTTCTATTGCCTTCGAAGTGTTACTTTTGTTGCCTTCTAGTGCCTTCGAAAAAGAGAAAACGTTTTTGATAAAAAGAATTTTAGTGAGAGTTGAATGGAGAGTTTGGTTTAGAATATAAACTACGAGCCGCCTCCGAGAGGAGCGCCGAGCGACGCGAGGTCGTCCACTATTTTGAAGTCTCGAGGCCGCTTAAGGAATATTACCAGTAAGGCTACGCACGAGGCAAGTGTGCCCGTGAAAAACAACTGATCACCTGTTTCCCCCGCCCTATCCGAAGAGTGAAGGAGAAGTAACGTGGCAATTATGGGTTCTAGGTCGCCGGTTACAGCTCCCGCACTTGGTTCAGATGTAACTTTGAAGGTCAGGATTGTTAGGGCAATGTTTTCTGCTTCGTCCCAAACAGTCACGTTAAAGGTGTAGATGCCTTCACTTTGAGGGGCGGTGAAGGACCCTCTCCAAACGTTACCCTGCTTGTAAAGGTTGAGCTCGTTTACTTTGGCCATCACAACTTCTGTTTCGTCTGTTGCATCCACGATGACTTCTACGAGTTCACCTGGCTTGGGGGTTGGGTTGTTTATGTGGACGGTTACTCTGGGTGGTGTGGCGTCAACATAAATGTAAACGTTCGTGAGGTACTCTTTCCCATTGCCTACGGCGCGCAGCTGAAGCGTGTAGTTTCCCTGCTCCTGTGGAGAGGCAAACACGATCTCCCATAAATTATCGCCCACTTTAGACGCGGACGTTCCGTTAAGGGTGACGAGGCTCACCGTCCCACTGGTCTGAGCTGTAACCCTGACATAGGATCCCGGCTTCACTATGGACTTGTTAAGGGAAACGCTTGTTATAACAGGGTCTCCAACTGATACAACCTCGACTTGAAACGTCAGCGTTGCAGGAGTATGCGTCTCGTTTCCAGAATACTTAGCTATCAGGTTATGTGTTCCAGGTGTTGCTGAACTGGGAACTATGAATGGCAACGTTAGTATGCCCGACTCGTTAGTTGGGCCTGCTGCGATGTAAAGGTCATCGAGGTAGAGGCGGATGACGCTGCTTTGCATCGGGTTCTGAAGATTGTCGGTCAGCTTAAGAGTTATATAGTACTGGTTACCCTGAACGAGCGTTTCAGGATAGGAGATGGCTGTGAGGTTGGTTCTGGAAAGGATTTTAACGTTTACGGATGATGGTACAGTTACATGGTTGGGGTCTGGAACCCAGCTGCTTCCATTATAGATTATGGGTGTCGCAGTAACTGTAGTCATCCCTAGCTGGTAATCCTTCTGAATAAGCCAGTAGAAAGTGATGTAACCCGACTCATCCGAGTACTTATCAATGAGCGTTAAGTTGTGGCCCTCATCCCGGAGGCGAACACGAACATTTGCGGCGGGGTTGCCGCTCAGATCATACACTCTCACTGTCAGATTAAACCACTCACCCCTGTAAGCTTCTAAGTCGTTTTTAACATTAGCACTCCGCGGGGGATTTTCTGGAGCAAAAACCAGCTGAAGCCCAGTGAAGTGCACACAGGACAGGTAAACCGGCGACAGCAGTAAAAGAAATAACAGGAGAAGCAAAAACGCTTTCTTAGAGGTCACATAGGACACCTCCTCTTAACATTATTCAAGCTACAGGAACCCATAATTAGGAGTTTAACTAGAGAATAAAAACCCAACAACTTCAAGCTCCACGCTGCAACCTCAAAATACAGTGGTGTTCCCAGCAAAAACACTCAGTTGACGCTAAAAACCCCCAATCATCCAACATTACCTCTCTTTTCTTTTACCACGCCCCCCACTCGGATGCACCGTCTACGTGTGCCGCGGTCGTTTTCCCATCCCAACATGATTTCGTACACCAAAAAATTAAAAGTGATTTTTAGGAATTTTTAAACGTTGACTGCCCCATAAAAAATTCAGCAAGACGGGAAAGAGGCGCAAAGAGATTGAAAAGCAGGCAACGCTGCCCACGAAGAAAAGTAGGTGGTTGCCTTGAAGCCTGAGAAACTATTGAAGGTTATAGAGTCAAATATAGGCAAATTTTCAGTTGAAGCAATATACATTGTAGACGGAGACTTTAACGTGTGGGCTCATAAGGGAGAAATCAAAGGAGAAGTTATAGGATACTATAGAAAGTTTCCTCTAGCAACATTGAACATAGGAAGTTTCGTGTGCGACAAGAAGAGTTTCCTCCTAAAAACTACGGAAAGAACAGGAGTAATCGTGGTGATGAAGGAGGAACACCATACAATAATGGCAGCGGCAAACCTTAAGAGTAGGATAAACGCGCTCAGCGAGTTCTATGAGCTGGATAAAGCAATAGAGATCCTCGAAAAGGAAAGAGGAAGTTAAGCGGAACCATCCAAACGCAATCGGAGAGAATTTAAGTATCTGGCGTTTTTGGAGCCCTCCTGAAGAGGGCAAGAAAGAAGGGGTTATGTTGATCTTTTTATAAGCCAGGTTGAGAGGGAAGAATTTTGCAAGTGGTAAGGGAGAAAGACCAATGCACTTATAACTCGGTTATAGTGCGGTTTGGCTGTGAGGTAGGAGTTAAAAGCTCAAAAACTCGTTTGTACTACGAAAAGGAGGTTTGCAGACATATAAGGAACCTATTGGAGAAGGGGGGCGTGGAACACGATGTAAAGTACGTTTTTGGAAGAGCCTATGTGACAACCAGAAATGCCATTAAAGCATCCGAGCTGGTAACGCGGGTTTTTGGTGTCTCGTCAGCTTCCCCCGCACTAGAAACCACTTCAAAAATGGAGGACATAATAGACGCGGCTTTGAAGATTGCAGAGAACACGCTTAAGGGGAAGAAGTCGTTCGCTGTCAGGTGTAGAAGAACCGGAATCCACCCTTATACTAGCGTCGACGTCTGCAGGGAGGTCGGAGGAGCAATACTGCGTCACCTTAAACGCGATGATCTAAAGGTGGATTTAAAGAACCCTGAGGTAGCAATAAAAATAGAGGTTAGAGACGACAAGTCATATGTTTACACTGGGGAGTATGAGGGTCCCGGAGGATTTCCATTAGGGGTTCAAGGAAAGGTTGTTTGCTTGCTTAGCGGAGGAATGGATTCACCTGTAGCGTGCTGGCTCGCAATGAAAAGAGGAGCAGCCATAATCCCGGTGTACTTCGACGCGAGCCCAGCTTTCTCTGATGAGGCAAGCAGGGTGAAGGCGCTTGAGTGCGCCCGCATCCTGTTTGACTGGACCACGGAAAAGCAGAGAACGATTTACGTGGTCCCCCATGAGGAAGCCCTAGCAACCATAAGAAAAAAGTGTCCTGAAGGGTACACCTGCGTGATCTGCAAGCGTGTAATGTACCGCGTAGCTGAGAGGATAGCTGAGGCAGAGGGGGCAGAGGGGATTGTGACCGGGGAGGCCTTGGGAGAACAGGCTAGTCAAACACTCGCTAACCTGATTGTTTTGAACGAAGCCGCCAAGAAGTATCCAGTCCATAGGCCACTACTATGTTTCGACAAGACCGAGACGGAAAGGCTGGCGAGAAAAATAGGCACTTATGAGGTTTCAGCGAGAAGAAGCAGAGGCTGCACCGCGGCGCCTAAACACCCAGTTTTAAGGGCGAAACTTGAAAGAGTTCTGGAAATTGAAAGAAACATAGACGCAGAAAGACTTATAGAAGAAGCATTGAAAAAAGCAGAGAAAGTGGAAGTTTAAGATGGAAAACGGGAACTAAGGCAGACAAGTGGAAAAGTAAAAAGAGTAATAGGAGTGGTCAGCTTCCAGATTATATTAATTTTATTCCTTCCGAAACAATTTCCTTAAACCCCACTTCTTTGCTTTTTTCCCTGAACTCTTTCTTGGTGTAGCAGAGTATGTCTGCTCTTCTAATGGGGACATGCTTCACAAAAAATGTGGCACGGTGCGGAAACGGGATGTTTTCAAAGTCGTCCGAGACAATTATTATGTCCCAGTCACTGCTGTCCAGATGTGTCCCCTTAGCCCTTGACCCGAAGAGATAAGCTGCTTCAATGTTAAAGCCCGAAGACCTTAGCACTCTCTCTAAATGTTTAACACTCATAATCCTAATTCCTTTCTTACCCAACCTATAATCCTCTCCCCATACTCTAAGTGTTCCTCAGCAGACTTTCTAGTGTAAATTTTGGCTGGAATAGCGTTGGCAGCATTCGGATACCTCGTAGTCACGTAGTCAGGGGATAACTCAGCTGCGGCCTCATAAATCTCTTCGGGTGCCCCAAGCTCCTCAGCCAGCTCAGTTAGGTCGTGAGTAAATAAGGGCCTCCTCATCCTCTCAATGAATAGCGCCCTTCAAGGCTTTCTCTGCGGCCTGCTCTGAAAAAAAAAGACAGAGGCATAGTATCTTCCAGCATCTATGAGCGCTCTTGCAGTAGCGAGATCCTCTAGGTCTTGCGTCCATAACATGCTAACCTCCCTTCTTCTCAAGCGCACCGCCCCCAATTGATGCCACCCAAACAAGAAAAGCACAAATGAATCGAGAACAGTTAAAATAATTGTTAATCACCTCTTTCTTAAAAAATGCTTTTCAGTATTCCCCCCCTGGATAGAATTTGTAAGTTCATTCTCTTTTTATAAAGCATAAAGGCGTTTAAGGGAAAATTAAAGAGGGAGGTTACGCATTTTTGATATGGCAATGGGGGGGCGGTGTAGGTGTGTAGCAGAATGGTTAACATTGGGATCCTCGTGTCTGGTAGAGGCTCCAACATGGAGGCCATTATCAAAAAGATTGAGGAAGGCTACATCAGAAACGCCAGGGTTGCGGTGGTTATAAGTAGCAGGAGGGATGCGCCAGCGCTTGAAAAGGCGAGGGCACACGGCATAGAGGCACTGTTCATCGATCCTAAGGAATTCTGGAAGGAGCCAAACCCTGAAAGAAGAGAGGAGCTGAGGCTGGAGTACGATAAGAGGATTATCGCCGAGCTGGAAAAGAGGAACGTCGACCTAGTCCTCTTGGCCGGATACATGCTTAAGCTAAGTCCATATTTCGTCAGGAGGTACAAGGACAGGATTATGAACATTCACCCGTCACTCCTCCCCGCCTTCCCGGGGCTGAACGCTCAGAAGCAGGCTCTCGAGTACGGCGTGAAGTATACTGGGTGCACTGTCCACTTTGTGGACGAGAACGTGGACCATGGACCAATAATACTTCAAGCCGTTGTCCCGGTATATGACGACGACACGGCTGAGGAGCTTTCTCAGAGAATTCTCGAGAAAGAACATGAAATATATCCGGAGGCCGTTAGGCTTTACATTGAGGGGAAGCTAAGAATTGAGGGAAGAAGAGTGAAAATTAAAGATTAAATCCAGATTAGTTCCCCGTCTTTCATGAGGAAACGCCTTAGACCATACTTTTCGCCGAGCTTCATTAGCGCTATAGACATGAAGCGAGGCGCCGACGAAAGATCTATTACTGGCTCTATATCATAGACTTTCTCCTCAAGGAACTTGTCAAGCTCCTTAAATGCTTTCTCGGGGTTCTCTGAGTTCACCGCCAGAACGACCCCTCCCTGCTTCTCGACGGCACTCCTTAGTGCATCAGCCCTCTCCGAGTTTACCACATAAATGGTTTCCTTGGGCTTTATGTTCGCCTTAGCTACCGCTCCCTTAACTCTTTCAACGTCGCCCTCAGCTTCTACACCAGCGATCAAAGCCACATCCGTTTTGATGTTGAATTTGTTCCTGAAGTACTGCACTCTCTCAGGCTTCACCCTGTACCCCTTATCAGTTGCCTCAACTATTTGCTCCTTCCTTAGAACCCTCAGGTGGAAGTCCAGTGTGGTGACGGGGAGCCTAACGAGGAGATCCCGGAACGATGCTTCACGCGCCTCGAGGAGTAGACGTAGTATTTTTCCTCTTATCGCATGTCTTGCTTCCTTGTCCAGTATCAGCAAATGTTAACCTCCTATGCAAATTCAGTATCACAATTAGCTTAAATGATTTATAAGGTTTTCTTTTGAAAATGAAAAATATTTCATTAAAAAACGTTGATGATGAAAAGTTCTTAAAACCCGATTATAAAAATAAGAACAAGAGCTTTATATTTCAGATAATCTTCATAAAGAAATGTTGTCGTAATGATATTTTGGTTCATGAAGCAGTTTTGCGGATAGCAGTCCGACCATTGCCAGCGCCGCTGCCTGAAACAGGAAAAGCTTTGAAATGCCTAAGTAGGTTGCAACCAGCCCTCCCGTGACTGGGGCGGTGGAGTAGCCGCTACTCCAAGCTATGCCAAACATGCTTGACGTTAAGCCGTAGTTCTTAAGTGAAGCTTCGTCTAAGGAGTCTAGGATTAGCGGGGTTATTGGGGTGAATGCCACAGCTGACGTGGCTCCAGTAAGGCATAAAACAAGGTAAACCTGGATAGAGTTGCCCGTCGCAGGTATTAGGGCAGTTGAGGCTGCAAGAGTAATGAATCCGGGAATTATGAATTTACGCCTCCCATACCTATCCGAGAGGCGGCCTATGATGGGTTGGAGTACGGTGAACGCAAGGGACGATATGCTTATTGCTAGCCCGATCTCGGCTATGGACATGGCTAGGCGTCCGCTAAGATAAGATGGGAGGAGGGGCTCCATTGCACCATAAAGGGAGGAGATGACTGCCTCCGCTACGAGGAGAAAGAGGACGTTTCGGATGGATAAGACTTTTCTTATGGCTGAGAGCGGAGGAGCTGAGGGCATCCTCACCATGGGGGTTTTAAGCTTGAATGTCATGCAGCATCCAAGAGTGAGGGACGCGGCAGCAACAACTAGAAAAGGGAGGGAAAAGCTTACTTCTGCGAGGGCCCCGCCGAACGCAGGCCCCACAATCGAGCCGCTAGCCGCGAACGCGTTAAAGAGCCCTATTTTCTCCCCCCGCTCGCCTGTGTATACGTCCGCTACGAGGGCGCTGAGCGACGACCACATTAGCGATGCCGCAAGCCCCTGAATGGCTCTAAAAGCTATTAGGGCGGGTATACTTTCAGCTAGGGGGAATAATGCGAAGGATGTTGAAAGGAGGAGTATGCCCGAGATTATGAAAGGGCGCCTCCCGTACCTGTCTGAAAGGAAGCCGAATGGTAATGCCGTTATGAGGTGGACTATGGCGTAAGCTGAGAATATCAGCGTTAAGTCGACCTCGTTTGCCCCCATCGTTGTGGCGTATATTGGGAGAAGGGGGACAATGACGCCGTAGCCTAGGTAGTCTATGAATCCTGAGATTGAGCACAGGGCGAGTACTAGTCTCTTAGATGTCTGCTCCAACAACCGATCCCCCATTACGCCGCGAAAATTGGTCTTTGGGATAGCCGTCTGGGGTAGGGCAGGTGCCTGAAGGGTTTTCCCGCAACCTCGGTCTTCAAGCGCTCCTTCAGCTCTTCAAGCGTCATCTCTTTTTCAGCCCGCTCGGCTCTAGTTCTAACTTTCAGCTTCCCCCCTTCAACCTCTCTGTCGCCTATGACCACCACGTAGGGCACCCACTCTTCCTCGGCCTGCCTCACCCTCCTGCTTACGGTTTCCCCCCTATCGTCTACGTCAACTCTGAAATCTTCAAGCTCGTCGGCTATCCTCTCGGAGTATTCAAGGTGTCTGTCTGATACGGGGATCAGCCTGACTTGTACTGGTGAGAGCCAGACTGGGAGCATGGGGGCCTTGCCTTCCTTCCTCATTTTGACCGCGGTGTCGAAGAGCGTGTAAAGATACCTTTCAATGGTACCTATTATGGCGGTGTGGATTATGTAGGGGTACCTTTCATTGCCATCGGCGTCAATGTACTTTATGCCGAACCTTCTGCTGTTGCCGAAATCTATCTGCACCGTGCCGATTTCCCTAGGCCTCCCCAGGTCGTCTAAGATGTGGTATTCGACGTTTATTGACCAGTAGTAGTTGACTCCTGGAGGGTAGAAGCAGATGAGGAGATTTTTTCCCCGCTTCTTCGCCAGCTTCAGTATCTCCTCTTTGTTTCGCCTGTAGAACTCCTCCGAGGTCAGATTCACTAGTAGCTCGTAGTTCCTCCCGAGTGACTCGGCTTCGCTGAATATTCTCTCGTTTATCTTGTGGAACCACTCCCACGCCTCCTTCTCGTCCCGGCAGATAACGTGGAGGTCGGGCATATGGAGTTTTCGTGTCCTGAAGCAGAGGAGGAGCTCGCCGCTCTGCTCAAGCCTGTAGCTGTCAGCTACTTCGAAGACCCCGAAGGGGAGGTTCTTGTAGCTTATCGTCCAGTCCTTGAGCATTGAGAACTGCTGGTGGCAGGCGGCATACCTCATAACGTACGTTCTCCTTTCCACCTCAAGCTGGTAGAGCCTATCACCGAAGAGGTCGGCATGCTCCCTCACGGGCTTCTTGGAGAGGTCGAACATGTTCGTGCCCCTAACAAAGTACACCGGTATTCCGAGCTCCCTAACTATCTGGCTAGAGTAGTCGGCTACAAGGCTGAAAAGCAAATCTCCCGCAGGCCCAAACCTCATATGTCCCCTGTCCGAAAAGTCCTCCCAGTTCATCTGAAACTTCTTAACCACGGATATGAACTCAGGCTCCCCTGGGGGCCCCCCACCGCCTCTGCCGAGCGCTTCCCGCTCTACTAATACGGCGAACTCGTCCCTAGCCGCCCCTGCGAGGTACTCCTCGGGCTTCATCTCCTCTCCGCTTGGGGTGACCACGAGGAAGCGCTTTTCTCCCTTAACCACCCTGGCTTCTTCTCTTGGTTTAACCTCCCTTGAAAGCTCCGAGAGAGGGTGCCCCTTACATGAAATGTTAAAGGATTTGTAGTAGCCGAAAGGTGCCCTGATAACCGAGAAGCGTTTTGAGAGAGACTCACTCATCCCCCTGAGAACCCTGATCGCTGTTTCAGGGTCTGAAAGGTTTGGTGAGAGGTGAGCGTAGGGGTAAACCACAATGTTTTTTGCTCCGACTTGCTCTGCGACGCGCCTAACTTCCTCCACCGCTTGGCTAACCACGTCCTCCACGTTCTTCTCATCACCTCTCTCAACAGCTGAGAAAACAACGAGGCAGTCTTCGGACGAACCACTCTTAGCTTCCTCTTCAACCTCCTCAGCTATGGGGGTTCTCTCGGTTACTTCATACGAAAACCTGTCAGCGTGTATCAGGAGCATCCTCATTCAGAGCACCCTCAGCGAAGAGCTTAACCCTCAAAAAGAATACAAAGCTTATAAATGTTAAGCAATATACAAATGAGAAGGAACAAAAATGAGCGATTATCATTTTATCCGGAGGAACTGCTGAGCAAGCTGAAGGACTGATCGAGTTGACAGCGAATTTCCCAGTAGATTTAAGGGGTACTGGCGAGTTTTAGCTCTCGGAGGATGCGGGAGTGATAAGGGTCAGGTACACTTTGAAGGAGTCCAGAATCGTTGCTGTAACGGACTCCTATGATGCCGTCAAGGAAGCTGTGATGGCGCTCAGGAAGCATAGGAGGCTTCTTGAAGCTTATATTAAACGCCACCCTGTTTTTCTTCGCTCCTTGGAGCCTGTGGAGGTAGGTGATGATGCGCCGGAAGCCGCTAAGCGGATGGCTGAAGCCGCCTTTAAAGCGGGCGTTGGCCCAATGGCAGCGGTCGCTGGAGCCCTAGCCGATCTAGCTGTTGAGGCCATGCTAGCCAAAACCAAGGTAGCTGTAGTTGAGAATGGGGGGGAGGTTTCTGCCAACTCGAAGAAGCCTGTTACCGTAGGCATCCTTGCCGGCAGATCCTCACTTTCTGGGAAGCTCGCATTCCAGTTGTCAAGGGCTGACATGCCATTGGGGGTCGGGACAAGTTCGGGCACCGTTGGGCACGCTCTCAGCTTCGGGGTGGCTGATGCTGCAACCGTGGTGGCAGATGACGCAACCCTGGCGGACGCTGCTGCAACTGCTGTAGGCAACGCTGTTAAAGGTGAAGACCCTGAGAAAGCGGTCCAAGCGGGGCTGGAGGTGGCGGAGGTTATAGAGGGGGTGCGGGGAGCTCTAGTTATCATGGGAGAATACGCGGGAATAGTGGGAAAACTGCCAAAAATAGTCAGGGTGAAAGGGAACCTCATGGAAGCGGTCAAAGACATGGAGGATTATCTCCCACCAAAAATAATGTGAAAGGGGAGCGCGGGCGGCCCGAAAGAAGATTTTAGCTTTTCGGTAGGAGCCCGTTCTTGCCGCATTCTCGCTTGTTGCTTCACCCAGCTAGTATGGGTTAT
>JAHAWR010000030.1:12097-13858 GCA_018383835.1 Candidatus Jordarchaeia archaeon
CGTAGGTTAGACCATACCTGCTGAAGGATTGCTGTTCGGCTTTCCTGTCGAGCTCGAGGAATTTTTTCAGCTCTCTCTGCCAGAAGGGCGTCTGGTATCTTGGGTCTCTCAGGAGCTCCTTGCATCTCTTCACGTCGAGGTCTGTGAGCTTGTCTGTTGGGAGATTGTAGTGTTCTATGTCTGATGCCCAGACCCCCATCCAGATAGCGCTGGGGGTTGCTAGTCCAACTAGGTGCGCCGCGGCGGCGCTACCACTTATTATGACCATCGCTATGTGCGCCCCCCACGGGTCACCGTCTGTGAATATGTAGACTGGTAATCCTAGCTCGTAGTGGAGGCGTCTTATGAAGCGCCTAGTAGACCGGGGCGCCTGCCCTGCGGTGTGTATCAGTATGGCGTTAAACTTCTCGTGAACCTCCTCCTCGACGAACCTCGTGAACATGCCACCACACTCTATGGCTATGACCTTATCGGCGCTTGTTCTAACGAGCTTAGCATTCACTAGGTGCGGCCCTATCATTACACCGTCAGGGTTCTCGTTCATGCTAACCTGCTTGCCCGCATACTTAGCTGGCGTAGTATATTCCACGACAAGGTCGCCGTACACGGCGCTCCTCTCCTCGGGGAAGACCCTGAAGTCCTCGCGTGGAACCTTCATCACTGCCTCAACTTCCGTTATGCAGACATCTGATTCCTGCTGGTCTTTAAACTTGATTCCGAAAGCCTCGCTACTATAGTAGACGTCTCTCAGAGTGCTGCTCTTCCCCATTTTAATGAGTTCCTTAATAAACCTCATAACCCATACTAGCTGGGTGAAGCTCCTTATCTGTCCAAGGCTTTTAGCCGTTCTAACTATCTTCTTGTCGCCAAGCACGTACTGTCCAAGCTCGCTGTCGAAGACTATGTTTGACGTGCTTCTGCTGGGTATCTCTATCGACGGAAACTCGCCTTTCAGGAGCTCCTCGTAAAGCCTTCTACCGACAAGAGTCAAGTTCTCCTCTATCCTAGCTCTGAGCTCCAGTTCCTTCTCGTACTCTAGCTTCTCCCGCTCTATGGCCCTTCTACGCCTCGCCTCAGCCGCTGAGAGCCTCCAGAAGGATACGCCGTCCTTGACCATCGACTCAACCAGCCCTTCAGCCGCGAGCTCCTCTAATGCCTTCAACACCGAGTCAACGCTTACCCCAGCCTTCTTGGCGATGCCATCAACCCTGCTCCAGTTCCT
Organism: Candidatus Jordarchaeia archaeon; assembly: GCA_018383835.1. Classification (GTDB taxonomy): domain Archaea; phylum Asgardarchaeota; class Jordiarchaeia; order Jordiarchaeales; family Freyrarchaeaceae; genus DTBI01. Next base: position 13,320 of record JAHAWR010000030.1, read on the forward strand.
CGACATAGCGGAAAGAATACTGCTCCCTTCAGCCATCATCCATCACCCCTTCACTATCCCTATTCTTTCTCTCCTTTCTCAGCTCTCTTAGCTGGCTTAGCCTCCTCTCTCCTCTTGGAGGACTTCACAGCTTTAGAGGACTGCTTCCCCTCCTTCTCGGCTTTCCCCTTCTTGGCCCTTTTCCTTGTAGCTTTCTTACGTGGAGCCTTAGCCGACTTCGGTTTTGAGGCGGATCCTGGAGTACCTGCAAAAGAAACTTCACTATCCTCCGGCGCACCGTATTGTTCTAGAGAAGCTTCAAACTCTGGCGCCACCTCGCCTTTAACGAACTTTTCCTCGGCAACTTCTTCGGCGACTTCTTCACCTTCAAGTGATAAGTCCATTTCTACGGCTACGCCTTCCTCCTCAAGCTCTTCCAATGATGGTGCAAGCTCCTCCTCAAGCTCCTCCTCAAGCTCCTCCTCAAGCTCCTCCTCAAGCTCCTCCTCAAGCTCCTCCATCCCCCCTGCAGCCTCCACATCCACCATCGTCTTGTACTT
>JAHAWR010000176.1:0-1984 GCA_018383835.1 Candidatus Jordarchaeia archaeon
AGTTTGACTAGGCTGTAGGGGCGTTATAGTAGGGTGGTGAGGTAACCATTAGATGAATAGAGTTGTCTGGGATTTCATGCATATCTCTGCAATTTCCGAAGATAATTTTGTGCCATGTGGGCATCATTTTTTCACACCTAGCTTTTTAGCGTATTCTTCAATCGCAGCGTGAATTGCGTCAGTTTTAAGTATTCTTGCAGGGGTGTTTGTATTCTTTCGTAATGCTTCCACTATTTTGAGTAGGTCTTTGGTTTTTTCTGAAACGTAAATCATGGGCATGGCGCTCTTCCTCTGTTTTATGATATGTTGTAATAGTAGTAGTATTTAATATTTCTGATATTAGTATGCCCGCCAAGTGAGATTCCTTTTACAAAAATCTCGAAGCATACAATAGCCTTTACATCCAATTTTTGGCTTAATTTGACATGTATTGGCTCTGGGACAAGAGTCGCATGCCATGCCTTCCAGATTGTCTGGGCAACAATTGATGCCTATTTGGAATGCTCCATGGTCAACCATGATGCAGTCACTACTATACTTGTTTGTTACTTCTTGAATTGACGGTCTCATGTTTGAGGCTACTATAACATTCCAGCGGCTACCACCCCTCTTGCCCTCATGAATCACTTCGGAAACAAGTCCAGTTCTTGAAAAAATCTTGCCAACGTGACCATCAACTGGCATCTCGAAAAGCGCCTTATCCCACTTCCCATTCGAAACATCTATTCCTAAGTTTGGATGCCCTATCCAAGAAATATACATTCTAACAGCCTTTTCCCTAAGAATTGCTTCAACAAGGGGATTACTCTGCAGAAGTGCTGCTGCTTCCCTAGGAGTTTTACATTGACCCAGCTTTTCAGCAAGCTTAGCCTTGTTTAACATCATCTCGTAAGTTAGAAAGCCTCCAACCCTAAGGACAAACCAGCCAAAACGAGGCAAAACCCTGCCTATTGCCGGAGAGATCTTATACTCATCCTTTAATGCCGCCAATCTGTTTATTTGCATGAGACATTGCTGAGGCTTAAAGAACAAATCATCCCCAAACACATCATAAATGCGTATAGCGGTTTTTCGGGCAGAAGGCGACTCAGCTTGCTGATCAAGAAAAGCCGTAAGCAACAAAAACCTCGTCAACTTCTCCTTATCTGAGACTAAATTTTGTGGTAAGTTATTAATTATTTGAGCAAGTTCCAAGGGCTGAAGAACCGTTCCAACACTTTCCAGAATTTTAATTATCCGAGCTTTCTCAGAGGCTGAAGCTTCATTTCCTACGGATGACCTAACCAAGTAAATCACATCGTATTGCTATTAATTCTGCGTAAATCATAATTATAGTTTGCGATAATGCACAGCCCTCAAATGCGAGAACAAACTTTCTGTTAAGTTGCAGTTAAGGGAAACGCGTTTCTCGTTAGTTATTATTAACAGTTTTCTATACTTTTGGTCATTTTATCGTGAAACTGTTGATGACGTCGGATTGCTAGATTAGTTTGGCTTGCTTCGCCGTCTTCTTTCTTAGGAGTGCTTCTTCTTTGACTCCGAAATGTTCGAGTACTCTCATGGCTGCCGGTATCACTTGGTTGGTTATGTAGTATTCTGTGTCGACTTGTTCGAGTTTGACTAGGCTGTAGGGGTAGGCTCTGTCGGATATTTTCTCGATGCCTCTCGTTATTATGTATCCTATTTTGCCCCCCGCCTCAAGTCTTCCTCCCGCCTTGATGAGCCTCATAGCTGCCACGGTGTGAGGAGCTTTGACCTTGTATTCTTCAGGCGACTTGGTGAGGGTCTCCCATATTACTAGCTTTTCTAGGGGGATTTGCCCCGCAGCCACCGCCTCGACGACGTCTCTGACGTAGTTTACGGCTTCCTCGACGTCCCCGCTCCTTAAGACGATATCTATGACTTTCTCTTGGACTTCCCTCGCTATCTCCGGCCAGTCCCCCCTCACAACTTCGAAGCCCACCACGTCTAGTGTGCCGTCCTC
>JAHAWR010000176.1:2045-2549 GCA_018383835.1 Candidatus Jordarchaeia archaeon
GGCTTCATCTCTAGTCCCAGGGTTGACTCGACTTCTCGGCTGAAGGCTTCAATTTTCTCAGGCACATTGTTTATGAACACGCTGTCGGTGTCGGCGTAGAGCACCTTTAAGCCGTGCCTCTCAGCGATGTTTATCGCCTTCTTTATTGTTTCCCGCCCCCATGCCGCTGTAGCCTCTGCAACTTGGTGCAGGTACCACTTGGCCTCCATCCAGCCGCAGTAGCCGTAGACAGCGTTGGTCATGGTTTTCACGGCCCTCTGCCTCTCGTCGAGGAGCGTGTAGTCTAGGCTTCCGGGAGGTAGCTTCTTCATGCGCTCCCTAATCTCCCTCCTCACCTTGAGGAGTTTTTCGAGAACCCTCTTGTAGAATCCAGGGGGATCCTTCCTGAACCTGTGGTTGACCTCAGGCGCGACATAAACCTCGTCGTCCGGCAAATTTTCTCCGGGCGGAACATACGTGTCGGGCGAAACGTTGAACTTTATCATGATGTTCGGGTACATTGAG
>JAHAWR010000177.1 GCA_018383835.1 Candidatus Jordarchaeia archaeon
AAGCCTACGGCTCAATCCCCCTGAACATCGTTCAGCTTGAAAGCATGAATTACCCAATCTTCATCCGCCTGAAGTATCAGGGCAGGATTATCGCATCCCTCTGGGTTCATGCTACAGCTAAGGTCTCAGAGTTCTGGAGCGGCTTCTGGGACGGGATAAGGGAGAAGCTTCCGGGGATAATCGTAACAGCGACGGTAATGGTCATACTAGCAATACCGACGCACGGCGGTTCCCTCCTGGCCTACGTCAAGGATCTTTTGGCATCTGCGGTGATCCCAAGCCTTTTAGCCGTCGGGGTGGCATCGAACATCAGGGAGATCTTCGAAGCCTACTCAGCCTACACTAAGATGGATGGGGTTGCCGAGGAGCTCGACAGCTTCTCCCAGAGGGCTGCTTACGCCGGATACTTGAAAACTTACTCCTTCTTCCAAGGGTTAAAGGACAAAATTAAGGGGAGTCAGGGACTCATAGTTGGAAGCATGGCGCTCGACCTCGTTACGGACGTGACGATAAGAGACGTCTTCATAGTGTTTGGAAAAGATGGTGCTACGGAATATGAAAAGGGTAAGGCGATGGGAAGGCTCGTTGGAACGGCTTTATCGCTCATTGGTTACGCCACCACGTACTACAGGTTCCTAAGCGAGGGGCCGAAGCTACTTTCTCTAGGAGGGAAGATAAGGGCGTTCTTGAGGGGAGTCTATAACTGGATAACCCCGCCCCTGTGGGATGTCGGGGTCATAGCTGGAAAGCTCACGGCAAGAGGAATCGCAGCCTCCTTAGCGTTTTCCGAGGATAGTGGTGATTTTAAACAACGCCTGAACAAGGTTGATGAGGAGGCGCTGGGCTCATTGGTTAAATCCACTTGTAGGTTTCTCGACGATGCTCTAGAAGTTTCGAGCAGACTCGAGTTAAGCGAAGAGGCTTTCCACGGCTTGCTCCGAGCCTACGAGAAGTGCGAGCTGAGCGAGGAAGCCTGGGGCAAGCTAATCCAAGAGGTAGAGGACATCGGTGGAAAGAGTAAGAAGTGCGCCGACGAGCTGTTACGCTTTGTTTCCCATGCTGAAAGCGACGGGGTCGAGCGCGTGATTCTCGAAATAGCTCCAAAGCTGGCTGAGTTAAGCTCAGAGGAGCTCGAAGGCCTGGGGAAGGCGCTCTCAAGCATTAGGGCTGAGGCTGGAGAAAGCTTCAAGAACGGGTTCAAACTGCTCCACACTTATTTCGCGGTTGAAAAGCATTACGGGAAGCGAGTCGCCAAAATTTTCCTTGAGAACATCGTTAAGCATCCTGAGAGGCTTGACGCTTGGGTCGACGCGTCCACGAGAGGGCTGAAGGCGGTTTTCCTAGAGCCCGACTCCCGTGACAGCCTGATCATTGAAGGGAAAGGGGTGGAGCCGGGGGTCTATCGGGTCATAGTGGTAGACCCGGAGACGGGCGAGATCGTTGCGGAGGGCGTCAGGGGGACTGTTGAGGAGAATGAACAAGACGTTATTAAGGAGAAGAAAACCCTGAGGTTCAGGGAGGCGAGGTTCGACACGGATAAAGATTACCTTACTATTTTCATGAAGTACGGTGTAGAGGATTTCTTCAACGAGCTGAAGACTCAGCCGGAGTTCGTGAGGCTGAGCGGGAAAGACAGGGTCACGCTGGTCACTGGCAAGCAGGAGCCGGTGGCCGAGCTAAACACGGTGATGAAAACAAAGTCGGGCTCTGTCTACCTCGAGTTCGATTTCGCTGACATCGATGGCAAGAAGTGCACGTTCAGGCTTACGAGCGACGGCAAGCTCAGCCTGGTGGACGTAGTCGAGGGCAATGCACGCTACTATAACGTGGAAGGCCTAGATTATAAGGTCTTTGACGACGGCGCTGGCGGCGAGGCGGTTAGGCTCCTGGCCGTAGAGTACGTGAAGGGGAGGACCAAATACCTCGTGGTGAGGAGGAACATACCGGACGATACGACCTACTACTTGGGAAACAGGGACGGGGTCATAAAGGTCGAAGCTGACCAGCAGACGAAGAAAATAGGCAAAGATCTTGAAACCATTCTAGGCGAGGATGAATTCAACAAACTTAAGGGTGAGCTTACATCGGGAAAGGCTGTCGTTGGCCTAGTCTACCTCGGCGAGGACGGCGAGATACATCATCTCTGGAGCACTACCTTAGAATACAACCTTAGGAAGCACCCGGCCAGGGAGATCCTGGGGCTCTACGTCGTGAAAATGGAGGGGGCGAGCGCAAGCGAGCTCGGGGGCGCCCGCGTGAAGCTGGTTTCGGGCGACGGCGGCCATAGGCTTCTCGTCACAGGTATCGAAGACTTGGAGTCGATACCGGTTGGGGAACCATGCTTTGAACTCAGCTCGCAGGACTACGTAAACCTGAAGATGCCCCTGCTAGGGGGAGAAGCTCTCAGCATACACGTGAGCGTGGACGAGCAGGGAAAGCTTTACTGCTCAAACCTGAAGATACAGGAGGGGAACACCTTCTATGACCTAAAGATCCTCGAGTACACGCCTGAGATGAGTA
>JAHAWR010000188.1 GCA_018383835.1 Candidatus Jordarchaeia archaeon
TCTTTGGGTGTGGGGAGCCGGGTTCCCCCCGAAAGCCCTCGACGAGCCCGAGAGGGAAGAGCTAAGTAGGAATGAAAATAGCAAATACCTACATATCCCTACTTAGCTCAGAACCCCTCTATATTCCCTTCGGCCTTGAAAGGACTCCGCTAAACCCACCTGTAGGCTCCGACGGTGCTAGCTTAAAGACGGGGTTTCAAGCCACTTTATCCTCGAGCTCCTCACGGTCTCTAATTACTAAAGTTAACTGTTTTCGTGGTGGTTGAAGATTGGTGGTGTGAGGTGGGTCGTGAAGGTCGGGGACTGTGTGTCAATGTGACTGTGGAACGTTGCCTATGTTGTTTTCTGGGTGTTTGTTGGTGTCGCTTTCCGTTTTTGTGGGGCGCCATTGGGTGTTTCCTTTACGGATAATTTTATTTTGGTTTGATGGGGCTTTTGGCATGAGGAGTGTTTGGTGGGGTTGGTGGTGCGACGGGCTGTGGCGTTGCTGGTCGTGGTCGTGGTTCTTGTATTTCCGGTGGTGGTTGGCCTCTGCGGTCTTTTTCCGGGTCAAATTGCAGAGGTGGTCTTTGTGGGTTGTGAGGTTGTGGTGGATGTGGAGTCTGCTAGGCGCCGCCTCGAGGATGTGGCTCAGCCTGGGGACATAATACTGGTTAGGGGGAGTGGGGTTGAGGATGTGCTTGTCGGCCTGCGCTACTCGCCTTACTGGACGCATGGCATGATATATGTTGGGGGAGGAATGGTGGTTGAGGGGACGGTGAGGGGTGTGGTGTGTAGCCCCGCCCGTTACGTGGTTGAGTGCGAGGAGTTCTGTGTGCTGAGGGTTAACGCTCCCCTCCACGTCAGGCTCAACGCGGCGTGGTTCGCCCTCAACCAGGTGGGGAAGCCATGCAACTGGGACTGCTTCCAGAAGCGAGTATACGGGGACAGCTACTACTGCAGCGAAGTAGTCTGGGCATCCTACAAGGCATCCATCATAGTAGCAGGCGTACCATGCGGGCCAGACGTTGACGGTAGCCCGTTCTGGTCGCCCCTAACCAGCTGGGGTGTCAGCCCAGCCGAAATATTTCTCTCCCCAAACACGCACGTAATCCTCTGGTACAAGCCAGCCCACACATCGTAACCAAAACAAAACCAACCCCAAAAACCGAAATCCCAAACAGGGAATTGAGGGGGGTAGCTCAAATCAGCCCAAAATGCGATGACACGTTTTAAAAACCGTTCCCTTAAAGATAATTCCAGCCCCCCTAGTTTGGCGGATCCCATAGTTCCAACTAGCGAACTTTCGTAACGTAGGCTTCCAGCTTTGTGGCGGTTTTCGGGGTGTTGAAGCCCCGCGCCCCTCTTTCCAGTCCTCGCGCTCCAAGCCGCTCCATTCCGGGCCAAGCCCTCTCACTACCCGGCTTAGGCTTGAGGGGCCGTGAACTTCAACGACTAAGCCAACACTGAACAGGTAAAGTTTGTGGGGTTCACGTAGTTTGAAGCCAACTTCCGTGTCACCTCGACTTTTGCCTATGTTATCCTTGGTGCAAAAATAGTCGGCTTCTGGTGCGCCTCCTTTCCTCTGAGCTCCCGCTAGACGCCCAAAAATCCTCGCTCGGGGGTTACTGCTTATGGTACACCACTTTTCACCCTTCCAGTTCTACTTTTAGTATTTCCCCTACCTTGTAGTTTGGGCTGTAGGACTCCACGATGACTGCGCCGCCGAGCCTCGGGTCATACGTTGCCACGAAGAGCGTCGGGTGGTAGTGGTGGGCGAGGAAGCAGTAGAGCCATACAGGTCCGCGCCCACTTAGGACCACCCCTTTCGTCCCTTTAACTTGCGGTGGCTCCATGTCCCGCAGCGCCTCCGGGCTGAGCACGTCCCTTAGTTCAAAATGTATGATCGTGTATTCCTCTCTCTCTTCAACCTCGAACTCCACTTTCTTCACCGTTTCCACCTCGAAGCTCCAACTGCACCAAATCGTTTTAACGGCTCCCGGTAAATTCATTACTCCAGCCGACCCTCCTTAATGGGGCCGTGAATTTGAACTTAACGCTTCCCGGCTGCTGAAAAACACCCTGATTTGGCTTCGTCAACCTCAGTTTTGTTAGTGATGCGCGCCGTGGGCATCGAAAAATAGCTCTCACTTGACCATTCAAGTAAAATTGCTGAAGTCATCAGAAAAAGGGGAGCTGAGCTTCTCCTTCGAGAACTCTAAAATTGCGTCTTCGAGCCGCTGAAAGCGTCGTCCATCACACGAAAGATGACTCAGGCGACCCTCCTGAAA
>JAHAWR010000031.1:0-2369 GCA_018383835.1 Candidatus Jordarchaeia archaeon
TCCTCCTCAAGCTCCTCCTCAAGCTCCTCCTCAAGCTCCTCCTCAAGCTCCTCCTCAAGCTCCTCCTCAAGCTCCTCCATCCCCCCTGCAGCCTCCACATCCACCATCGTCTTGTACTTTTCAAGTAGTGCGGTGTAATCTGGTTCCTTCTCCTCTCCGGCTAGGACTGTTATGTCCCTAACTATTAGTGGCAGGAACTTCTCGTATATGCTGAGCCTCTGCCTTTCCCGGGCAGCCCTCTCCTTCCTCTGAATGTAGCGCATGAGTGCGCGGGCGCACTCCAAGATGCCGCGTCTTATCTCGACCTCCAGCTCCGGCCGGTCCGCGATGAATTCCTTGCCGGCCGTTTTGAAGGGTATGTTCGTGCTTACCAAGTGGACGAACACGGCTATGGGCATCCCCGGCTTTATCCTGTACCTTGACCACTTAATCGACCTTATCACCTTGGCCGAGACGTCCTTGTACTCGTCGAAGAGGAGAGGGATCTTGTTGGCGAACCTATAGAGCACTATTTCCTCGCTGCGCGGCACCCCTCCTCCATACGCCATGCCCACCTCAATGATGAATGGGTGCCCCCCATATGAGGACGGGGGGCGCTGGACAACCTTGACGAAGTCGGGGTTGAGCTCCTTGCGTATCCCCGCCTCCAAGAGCTCCTCGCCTAAGGGTGAGAGGCACTTGGCGTCTGGGGGGAGGAACTCCTTATACGTCTTCATCTTCCTCACTAGCATCACTATTTCATCCGGCTTGAGTTCCTTCGGATCCTTATCCTTGCTTATTCCAACTTCGTTTAGGAACCTTTCAGCGGTCTTCTTACCGACCCTGTGGAAGTGTGTTCTGAGGAAAGAGACCATGTCGCGGGTTCTTGTCTCGCCTATTATCCGCCTAACCTGCTCAACGTCAACCCCTCGAGGGTGAGGTAGAACTTCTATCGGAGGAGGAGGCAACTTCTCTACGCTTCTCGGGAAGAAGTAGAGAACTCCATCTGGGTCGACGAACGTTATTGTGGCGTAAGGCGTTATCAGGGCGGTCTGCTTTATGTATTCCAGAATGTAGCGTCTAGCTCTAACCCAGTCCCCTTCAATGTAGAACTCGACGACGAGCCCGTGCTGGCCCTTCTTACCCTTCCTGCGAGTCCACTCCAATAGCTCGGGCTTATTGTTCCTGATGTCCATTCTGAGCGTCACGTCGTAAACCCATTCGTCCCCTATGGGGGCTGAAACCACGTGAAGAGGCTTATGAGTGGTTATCTGCCCGTAGAGGAAGGCCATCTTGCCACCTAGCCCGAACCTCCCCCTCGCCTGCCTGTGAGTGTACTTGGATCCGTAAAGTATCTGGCCAAAGCAGCTCTGAATGTTGTCCCTCGGTATCCCTATCCCGTTATCCATGACGGTTATCCTGTAAGTGTTCTCGCCAGCCTCGTCGACGATGACCATTATCTCTGGTAGTATTCCTCCGTCCTCGCATGCATCCAAACTGTTCTCAACAAGCTCCCTTATGGCGGTGTATATTGCCCTCATCGGGTTGTCGAAGCCCGCTATGTCCCTGTTCCTGTAGAAGAAGTCTGCTGGACTAATGGCTTCATACTTAACTTCCACAGCGGCATCCATATAAACACCCACAGGCAGTAAATGAGTATGCAACAGTAGCAAAGAATTCCACTATTCCTGAAAAAATATCAGCCGGAGATTATATAAATTCATCTATTACGAAGTATTCAGGTTGGTGGGGGAACATGCAAGCAGCTTCAGAGAGGAGTGAAGTAAACTTTCCAGACACCTGACTCGTCTCTCCCGGTTTTAGCCTTAACCTTCATTCCGACTTCAGGAAGCCCCTCGCCCCTAAACCACCCCATCACCTTGAACCCGCCGAACCTAGCGACAGCTATAGTATAACCTCCACTAGCGAACTCGAATCCTTGGGGGGGACGCTGAATGCGGGTGAAACACTCGACGACGCCCTCGCCGGCGACCTCAACCCACTCCATGTCACTCGAGTAGCAGAAGCTGCAGTCCGCTTGAGGAGGGTAAAAGTTTGCCCCGCAGGATCGGCATCTCGTCCCGTAGATCTTCCCCTCCTCCAGCCCTTTCCAGTACCTCTCAACTCTAGCCACAGGCAACGCATGCTTCAAAATGAATGTTCTGCTCTCCATGCTCACACCTCGAAAACGAAAACCCACCCAAAGTGTCCTGTCCCGCCTATGTTATGCGTTAACCCCCTATAATTTTTGAGGTCCACTTGGAGGCTGCCCGCCTCCTCCCTGAGCTGCTTAACAACCTCGTACACCATGGCCACACCCGTGGCGCCCAAGGGTGCCCCTTCGCCTTCAACCCGCCAAACGTATTCACAGGAACGCGACCCCCAAAATC
>JAHAWR010000031.1:2397-13376 GCA_018383835.1 Candidatus Jordarchaeia archaeon
CCCTCACCCTTCCTGCAGAAGCCGAGATCCTCATATGCCATTATTTCGGCTATGGTGAAGCAGTCGTGGACGGCTGCGACGTCAAGCTGCCTCAGCGGGTCATCTATGCCGGCCATCCTGTAAGCCATACAGGATGCGTTAACTGTCGCCCTCAGACTTCCATAGTCTTCTCTCCTAGAAAGATTCGCAGTATCGCTACTGTATCCGACTCCACTCACCCATACAGGGTCATCTACTCCGAGTTCCTTAATCTTCCTCTCACTTGCCAGTAAGGCTGCAGCTGCCCCATCGCTTATGGGGCTACAGTCGAAGAGACGGAGGGGATACGCAACGTAGCTTGAGGTAAGCGCCTCTTCCAAGGTTACCTCCTTCTGGAAGTGCGCCTTAGGGTTCCGCGCAGCGTTCCTGTGATTTTTCACCGCCACCATGGCCATCTGCTTCTCCGTAGTCCCGTAGCGAGCCATGTGGGCGGATGCGTGCATGGCGTAGTGCCCGGGAAATGTTGTGCCGTATTGGTGGAACTCCCAGAGGTAGCTGCCACCCCTGCCGCCGACAGCCAGAGAAGTTGCCGTGTCAACCTCCGTCATCTTTTCACACCCAATAGCTATAGCCAAGTCCACTAAGCCCGCCTTTATGCTCGAGTACGCGGCATAGATCGCGGCGCTACCGGTCGCACATGCCGCCTCAACCCTTAGTGGACCCTTACCGGCGAAGCCACAGTACTCGTTAACAGGTACCGCTGGCATCAGCTCGTAGCTCCTCGTCCCCGCTGTCCCCACAACACTTAGCTCCACGTCCTCCCGGGAAACCCCCGCGTCGGCCATGGCTTCCATAACCGCTTCGAAGGCTACCTCCTGTAGTGTAGTATCCCTCCTAACTCCGAACTTGGAGCAACCAACGCCAATAACGCCGACCTTCAATCAGTGCACCTCCACTCCTCCACGCAAACATAGGAACGCAGCCACCCCTATAGCCATCCATCGAATTTTTATTGCTTTCGCCCCTTCAAGGGTGTATTAGGGTGCTGATGAGGCGGGATATGAAAGAGCTTGCGAGGAACGCTGGGTTCCAGTATGGGTAGAGCAGAAAGCACACCACCAACGTTATGAGTGAGGAAAGAAGGAGGCCTGTTGCTGCCTGAGGCAACGTGTGGGCTCTAAGCTTCACTCTAGCCCAAACCAATGCAACCGCTAGGATGAAGAACGCGGCACCGGGTAAACCATACACGTATGTGAGCGCAGTTGCTGGTCCTCCTATTCCAGCTGTGTGAACACTTATTTTCCACTTGAAGTTGATCAGCATGCACGCCAGTGTCACGAAGAAGTATGAAAAAGAGGCGAGTAGCATTATCGTTGAAGAATGGTAAGCGAATATGAGGGAGGCTAGGCCGTAGCCTGCTAGCCCTATTACGTAGAACGTGTGTCTTTTTTCCTTTTCCGTCCTGTTAAATGAGACAATGCCTTTCCATAATGCGTACGCCAGGGGGATGCCGGGAGCCAGCACCATGGTTGTGATTCCTACTACAGCACACTGAAGCGGAGAGAAGTGCACTCCTGTTCCTATTGGTGAGAGAAAAGAGAAGATAAGGACTGCAATGGCTGTCACGTTTTGAGCAGGGAAAACTCTTGAAAGGATGTTGGCTAACGAAGTACCCACATCTCCCTGCTCCACGAAAACCACCATTTCCACAAGGAGGCGACGTCTTTAAACGTTTTCGCCGGTAGAGGCGCGACTCTGAACACATTAATCACTGTTGACGTATATTAGCGCCGGTAGGGATGCAAGCGCACATGCCATGTATGCCACAGAGTGATAGATTGTGGTGTCGGGGAAGAGAAAGGCAATAAGCAGGAGTGGAGTCTGCCCAGGTTGATAGGAAGCTAGGAAGGATGCAAAGCGCGAGACGACGAAGAGGATAAGGTACGCGCTTGGAAGGATGCGGCCAACACGCCTGGACCAAGCGAATGCCGAGAGGGAGGTTAGCCCTAAGCTACCTGAAGCTAAGGGAAGAAGTTTTTGGGAGAGCGTGAACTGTTGAATAGACAGGAAGTTTGGGGAAAGGTAAATCGATTGGAGGGGGAGGTATGGATAGAGAATGTTTATGGCGGTTGAGGATAATGGGAGAAGGGATAGGAAGAGCAAGTAGAGTGAGAACAGGAGGTCACCCCGCTGCAAGACTCAGCCTCCATCCTTGGCTACTATGACCTCGGTCGCCTTAAATACTACTTCCACCTTGTCTCCCTCTTTTAGTTCGAGTTCCCTCGCCGCTTCGCTGGTTACCAGGGCTGTCACCTCTTCAACATTCTCTACACTTACCCAGACCCTTGCCAGAGCACCGTCCCTTTCAACCCTTACGATGCGGCCACTAAACATGTTCCTAGCACTAATCTTCACACGCCACCACCACGCAAATCAACATTGGCTAGTAAGGGTGCAGAAAGCTGTGCTTTACTAAGCTCACATTGGCTCCTCTTTACTGATCATCACTTCTGTCGCCTTTATTATTACCTTGACGTCGTCCCCGGGCTTTAAGTTAAGTTCATCTGCCGAGGCGGAAGATATGGCGGCCACTATCTCGACAGAAGCGCCAACCTCTACTTTAACCATAGCAGCCGGCCCCTCAACTTTGACCAGCCTAACTCTGCCGGGCACCACGTTCTTGTCGGGAATTGAAATCCCGCAGGCTTCCCACATTTCCGGGTTCTCAAGTGCGTTGTTAAGGAAGCGGCTGAAGCGCATATACTTGAGGAGAAGGAGCTTGCCGGCTTCCGTCAGGACAGTCCTCCCCCTCTCGCTTCCACCCCTAATCGAAGCGGCCACTTTCACTCCCAATTTGCCCTCGATCTTCCTCAAGTAGTTCCAAGCGTATTTGTATGAGACGCCGAGCCTCTCAGCGGCAGCCCTGAGGCTTCCCTCGTCAAGAACTCCCTTTAGCAGCTCGGCGCCTCCCCTCCCCATCACACTCCCTTCGTCAGCTTCAAGCCAAACCTTCACCCTGGGCTTAACCTTCAACGGAGAACCCCCACAAGCACCGCTCAAATACGCTCATTTACGTCCGGAGGACTAAGGTTGTCAAGAAAAGTTACAGGTATGTGCTTCTCCCTTCTGGCTCCAGTCTGAAACTCAACTATTTTGCTGGCGTCATCTATTCTTCCTTGCAGGACACCAGACGAAAACGATTCTTCGAGAATTTTAATCAGTAACTCCTCGCTCACCCCGACCTTCTCGGCGATCTTTTCCACACGAATGCGCGAGTAAACCTTCGCCAGCTCATTTATCTTTCTTTCAATAACGTCAAGGGCGATAAGGCGGTCTCCATCTACCACTCCTCTAAATCCGCCCTTAACCATTTCCTCGAAGACCGAAATCACGTCTTCGTCCCTCAATACGGGGTGCCCCCTAAAACTCGCCTTTGGAACATCCCTCAAGGAGACCACACCCCTAGTCTCCAATAAGCCTCTGAGAACGCTGCCAAGGCCTTGGAGGGCTTTAGCCCTCTCGGCCCCCAACAGGTCAACCTCCTTCGCCAGCCTATCAAGCCGCTCCTCCTCCTTTTCAAACACCTCCAGACACCAGCCTCCAGCCTTAACTAGCTGGAACTTGAGCTCGTCAGCGAGCTCGTCAAGTTCCACTATGTACTCGTCGGCAGTCTTCAAATCGCCTTTACTTAAGGCCTCTTCCAGCTTCCCCAAGCGCCGCCTGAAGTCCTCTAAACCCTTAAGCGCCCCGACACTCAATTCAACCCACTCAGCCTCGTTGCCGGAGAAGCCAAACTTCTTCGCAAAAGATTCGAGGACACGCCTTGCTTCAGCCCTAATTTCAGATTTCTCAGCGTCTAGAAGAGGTACTACGTGGATGATGGCTTCCTGCAACCCGACCTCGCCAATGGTCTTCAGGGAGGCGTAAACTACATCCGCACATTCATCCCTAAGCGCCGCGATAAGATGCGGGAAGGCGTCTTCCTTCCTGAGCAGCCCTAGAGATCTCACGGCCATCACTCTCACGCTGGGATCACTATTACGGAGAGCTTTCACTAAGCCCTGAAAGGCGGACTCATCCCTCAGACGCCTAAGAGCGTTCACAGCCTCCAGCCGAACCTCTACGGCGGAGTCGTCCAGCGCCTCTACCAAGTAGGGCGTCAGCTTCGGGTCTCCAATCTCCCCCAGAATAGCGGTAGCCAACCACCGCACAGCAGGATTTGCGTCTTTCATCAAGTCGACGATCTGGAATGCGAAAGTACGCCCTCCAGCAACACTCACAAACCTAGCTAGAAGAAGCGACGGGTAAAAACCGAGAGCTTCCACTTCTCTCAAGCAATTGAGAAGTGTCTCAGAATCAGCTTTAACAAGAAAACGGAGGCACTCTCGAACATCAGGAAAACGGGCATCTCTAAGCAGTCTAACCAGTTTCCTCAGAGCCACTCTGTCGTCCTTGCCTACAATCCCAAACACCCCTTCCCTCCTCCCAACCAATCTCCAAAGAAGCATTGAGTTTAAAGACAAAATAAGTATTAGAATTTTTTGGTCAAAGAGAAAGGAAAGAAAAAAGAAGCGAGACCGCCACCCACGATATCATGCTAATGGTTAGGGAAAGCGTAAAGTGGGTTCTGCCCACCACACTTGGGGCTCTGGTCGCCATCAAGCTTGTCCGCCTTTCTATGCTCATTGGCAACTTGGAGTGTGCCGTCATAAGGCACCAAGAAGCTTACTTCTCCAGACGCCAAAAACATGTGGAGAAGCCGCCCATCGAGGCCCGTGCCACCTGTAAGCGTCAAGCCACCCAAGCAGAGCCAGAGCTGCTGAAAGCCCTTATGCTAGTTTAAATTTTACTTAACTCTGTGAAGCCGCTGACGGCACTGTTTCTCGCTATTTGGGGGCAGCATTAAGGGGGTACATGGCCGAATTCAAGGTTTTTAAATAGTTAACTTTTTTGTAGTTACTTGTATGGGTTTCTTGGTGTTTGTGTTGTGTTTTGGGTGGTGGGTTGGTTTGATGGGTGCCTTGAGGCTCTTGGTGTCGGTGCTTGTCGTTGGAGGCGTAAGTGGCCCATGGCGCCTAGGGGGTGGAACGCACCACAAAACGTTAACTATCCGGCAACGGTATATGGTGACGAGTTTCTACTAATTTAAAGGGGGGAGTTACACGCGGAAGAGCCTCATCCAGCCTGAAAGTATTATGCTAAAGTTTTTATACCTCCGACTTTCATCATATTTTCCAGAGCGATGTAGAGGATTCTGTTGTGAAAGCTGATAGCGCGGTTTCAGGACAAAAGGTTTAAATAACATCTGTTTCGTTATTCTATATGCGAAATGTGTTGATTTGTATGTATTTTTTTGCGAAAAATATCATTGAGAAAAAATATATTGTGAAAATCGTAATGAAAGATGGGTGGCGATGGAGAGTAGTCCTGATGTATCCCTTCCCGCCACGTCACTCATGGTTTAATTGCAGGTTATCAAGCTTCAAGGTTGGGGCTACTCATGAGGCGACAGCCATCCAATGGTGATGGTGGAAAGCGACTAGCCCTCTTCAATTTAGAGGCGCCGAAAATGTTTGAGTGGAAAAAGGACCATCACCATATAGAGGGGATGCCCTCCTTTCTCGAGCTCCCCATAAGGCTTAATGGCTTAACTGATAGAGTGGACTTCTTCACGGAGTTCGGTAGCCTTCTTGGCGTAAGAGGAGAAGTAATATACGTTGAGGTTAAGCCTCTCGGGTCCTTCATAAAC
This sequence comes from Candidatus Jordarchaeia archaeon, assembly GCA_018383835.1. Taxonomy (GTDB): domain Archaea; phylum Asgardarchaeota; class Jordiarchaeia; order Jordiarchaeales; family Freyrarchaeaceae; genus DTBI01. The sequence goes on from JAHAWR010000031.1 coordinate 8,126, forward strand.
GAAGTTGATCATATAATCGTGATCGCAACTAAGGGGCGGTACGAGTTTGTTTTGAAAACTTTCTCTTCGTGGGGACTTTTAAAGTGGTTCCCACTGTGGATTGCCTCATATGCTAGGGCTAACTTCAGCATAAGCGGGAAGAGCAGGCTGAAGAACGAGTTGAGGGCGCGTTTAGTGCTGAGAAAGGCTGGGGTTAAGACACCTTACCTTTATTGCTATGACATGAAGAGGATGAAAGCGCTTTACGAGTTCATTGAGGGCGAAAACTTAGACGAGAAGGTGAAGGCGGCTAGGAGAGACGGCGATACAAACAGCTTAGAAGACGTTTATAGGAGAGCGGGCTTAGAGGTTGCTAGAATTCACTCTTCAGGCTACATTCTCGGAGACTGTAAGCCGGCGAACGTCATATACTCGAACACTGGGCAACTCTACTATGTAGACTTAGAGCAGGCTAGGGGCGGTAACATTAGGCTGAGCGGGTGGGATGTCTGCGAATTCATAATGTTTACAGGACGCTTTTTCCTGCTCCCGAAGAAGGCGAGAAAGCTCTGTGAAGCGTTCCTCCAAGGCTACTTGGAGGAGGGAGACAAGAGGGTGCTGAGGGAGGCAGCGTCCATAAAGATGAGTCAACCCTTTGTAGGGCTGGTATCCCCTGCAGTCTTCCAGTCCCTTAGAAGCCTTATGCTGGAGCACGCCGAGTAACGGAGCAGGTCAACTGCTATATTTCTCCCAGTGTAGGATTTCCTTCAGCGGCCTGCGGGGGGGCGGACTCGGGTTCTCTGAGGGGTATCCTAAAGCAATTATGGCGAAGGGCTCCACGTCCCCCGGTAAGCTGACCAGCTCCCTGACTTTTCCCTTATCGAAGACGGAGTCCCAGCAGGTTCCCAAACCGAGAGCGTGCGCAGCGAGCATCATGTTCTGTATAGCTACGGCAGCATCCAAGGGGGCGAAGTAGCTTACGCCAAGCTCACCGTAGCGGGACCGTGCCCTAGAGAGGTTAATACATACCACGAGAGCTACAGGGGCATCCTTAAGGTACCTAGCGTACCCTGAAACTTCAGCCATGACCCTCCTCTTCTCAGGATCCGTGACCGCCACTACTTCAACGGGCTGAGTGTTACCCGACGACGGAGCCCACCTTCCGGCGTCAACCACCTTCTCGATTAGCTCACGTTCAACGGGTCTTGAAGCATACCTTCTTATGCTTCTTCTCCCTCGAATAGCATCAAAAACATCCATGAAAATCACCGAAAATATAAGGAGAGAAAAGGGAACATTTTAACGTTCACTAAATGGGGCGGAACCAAAAACAACTATAAAAAAGAGGAAGGAGAACTTAGCTTCCCGCCATGGCTTTCTCTCTCAGTAGTCTTCTCAGCACTTTTCCTGCTGCGCTTTTCGGCATCTGCTCTATGAACTCGACCATCCTCGGGTACTTGTAGGCTGCCAGCCGCTGCTTGCACCATTCAATGATGTCTTTCTCGGTGACCTTGCCCTTGTAGTCTGGCTTGAGTGTCACATACGCCTTGATGTTCTCGCCTGCCTCTGGGTCCGGAACCCCCACCACAGCTGCCTCTAAGACGGCGGGGTGTTCGTAGAGAACCTCTTCGACGTCTCTCGGGTACACCGAGTGACCCTTATACTTTATGATGTCCTTGACTCTGTCAACTATCCAGAAGTAGCCGTCCTCGTCCATTTTCGCAATGTCGCCAGTTCTAAGCCACTTGTGGCCTCCAGCCTCAAAGAACACCTTCTCCGTTTCCTCAGGCCTGTTCCAGTACCCCTTCATAACCTGAGGACCACTTACAACCAGCTCTCCCTCCTTGCCGGGCGGCAGCCACTCGAGTGTCTCCGGGTCTACAATGCCTGCAAGGGTACTCGGTATCGGCGTCCCTATCGAGCCAATTTTCCTTTTCAGCAGAGGCGACGTCGTGTGCGTTACCGGGCTTGCCTCGGAAAGACCGTAACCCTCAACTATCGGAACACCGACGACCTCATCCCACTTCTTAACAACCTCGACAGGGATAGATGTGGCGCCGTTGTTAACGTAAACGAGGCATGACATGTCAACTTCCTTAATCTTCGGGTGGTTCAAGAGGGCTACAAACAGTGGTGCAACGCCGAAAAAGTAATTTGGCCTGTATTTCTGTATGGCGTCTAATATCTCGGCTGGGTCAAACCTTGGGAAGATTATGCCTAAGGAGCCGAACGCCAAGCCCATTATGAGGTCCACAGTCTGCCCGTAGATGTGGTACCATGGGAGTATGCTGATACCTTTAACTCGGTCTATCTTAAACTTCTTCTTTACTCCCTCATTGTAGGGCTGGCACTGGTAGACGTTTGCCACAATGTTTCTGTGGGTTAGCATGGCGGCTTTGGGTAGCCCTGTCGTCCCTCCAGTGTACTGGAGGACTGCGATGTCCTCCTGCATCACTCCGGGGTTCAGCTCCTCCCAAGACTTGGGCTCGGTCTTCATGATGAGCTCCGTCATGTCGTGAACGCCTTCACCATTTTGGATCTGCGCCTTTTGACCCATTATGTTGAATGCGATCACATTCTCGACTTCGGTTTCCTCTTTGACTGCCTTGAAGTGTGGGTAAAACATGTCCATTACGAACAGGGTTTTGCTTTTACTGTCTTTGAGCTGGTATCCTACTTCTCTGGCTACGAAGAGAGGGCTAAGAGCAGTGACCGTTGCGCCTATAGTATGGGCTGCGAAGTACGCTATGGAGAACTGCGGGCAGTTCGGCGAATGGATTGCAAAGGTATCGCCTTTCTCTATTCCAAGGTTCTTTAGCGCTGTCGCGAAGCGCCTTATCAAGCCATCCAACTGGGTGTACGTGAACTCTCGTCCATAGAAGATCTGGGCAACCATGTCACCGTACTTTTTAGCTGCTGATGCGGCGATGGTAGCTATTGTTTCATTCTCCGGTATGTCAACTTCTGCAGGCAGCTCAGGCGGATATGACTTAAGCCATATCTTCTTCTTAATATAGTCTGGCAACTCCTTCTTAGAATCCTTCTTTTCCATTATCACCTCTCCCTCCAAGCTCCCTCAAAAATGGGGGTGTCCCCCCTTTTTAAACTTTTTCTTGAGGGAGAGGGGGCGAAAACCTTGGATAAGAGGCGAACAGTAAATGTCTCGTTTCGTTAATCTAATGTGTGCCGAGCCCGGCAGGTCGCTGCACACATTTTCAACGTTTGTCTACTATGAAGGAGCTGGTGCAGTGTTAACGTGATCCTGTTGCAGAAGGGTATTTTCAATAGTAAAGTTAATATTGAAGGTCTTTGTGTTTTTATTGTGAGTTTTCTGTTGCTTGGTGGGTTTCTTGAAAGAGGATGTAGCTAGGTTAAAAGAGGGGTTGAGGGGGTTTTTCGAAACCTTCGCTGATTATGTCAGGAATATTGTTTACGCTATAAGGTCGGCTAAGCTGGAGGATCTTTGGAGCGCTAGATCCGACCTGCTGTCTTTTTACGTGGAGGCTGGCTCCCTCTTTAGGGAGCTAGCAGGCTTCGCTGAGACGTATATTAAGGCTGTAGGCAGGTTTCTGGGGTTTTTCTACGAGCTGGCGCTGGTCGTCGGCGTAATGGATGTTCAGGAAGCCTTATTCGGGGAGATACGATGCGGAGAATTAGATAACGGATTTTTAAGGTATCACGTAAAGTCTACTGTCGACCTTTTCCTGCCCTCCCTGGACGAGCACTTTTCTGAAGCAATTAAAAGATTGAAGGTTCTCGTTAGGGCTCAGCGCCTGCTGGGGGCTGAAATGATACGGCAATTTAAAGAGGAGGTTTATTTTCAAGCGGCCGAGTGGATGAGGGTTAGACTGCTCTTGCACGGCCTTTACGTGAAGGCCTTTAACAGTGAGTTAACGGTAAAGCAGTTCACGGACACTCTTAAGGAGCTTAGGGGTTTGGCTGCAAGCGCTTTCACCCGCCTGTCATTAATAACTGGGCTGAATTTCAGAAGATACCTTGTGATGAACACCGAAATTATTATGGAGGAGTTTAGGGGGTTCGCCGAGAGGATAGCCAAGTTTTTCGAGAACGAGTACAGGTTCTACTTCGCTTTCCTTGACGCTTTAAACTACGTGATAAGGGCGCTTTGGGGTGGCGAAATGCCGGAGACTTTTATAAAGGTTGTTAGGAAGGAGATGGACGTCGGAAGCCTTATACCAGAAGAAGTACACGTTGATGACTTGCTCTTCGCAATTAGCATGGCAAGGGTTGAGATCGAACAAGTGTGGGATGTACTAGGCGAGTCGAAACAGCTTGCTCCGAGCCTTGCAACAATAGCTGAAATACTGAAAAGCAAGGAGCTTGGACGAATACGTGAATACTACTCCAAGATAATTTCGATAAGAGAAAAGTACTTGAAGAGAATATACGATGCGCTCGCGCTTCTTCAAGGAGAAACAGTTAAAGCCAGCGTAAAAAAGCAATAAAAACAAAACAGTCTGAAAAACTAAAAAAGAGCTTTTAGATAAATTTAAAGGTGAAGAGCGCTCCTGTTTATTCTAAGTTCTCTTTCTGAGAGGTGCATTTCAGTGACAGGCAAGCCCGAGAAAGGAATGCTTGTCGCGTCCATGCTACTCCTCGTAGGCGAGTTCACAGCTCTTACGCTTTCCCTCATTATACCTTGGAAGGTCAATCTGATACCCTACTTAGGCGGCGTGGTCGTCCAGCAGATTAATGGCGTCTCAACAGCAGTCTTCTTTTACGGTCTCCCACCACCCCCCATCATAGTAGTTGCCGCATACGGGAGCACAGCATCCCCTATCACTTGGCCGCTGATCCCATCATACATAGGGGCCAAGCTTATCCTATTAGGTAAGACCAAGTTTAGCGAGAGTAGAGCTGCAACCTTTGTGCCACTCATATACTTAGCGGACCGCTACATGAGCTTTCCTTGGCCCCTTAACCTCTTTGCTCCGACAATTTTCATGCAGGGAGGGTTGGGGGTCTACAGCCTCCTACTGGGGCTCATACTGGGAGCTTTCGCCACAAACTACTTTGTGTCATCCATCATGAACCCCGCAATAGTTAATGTGTGGGCTAAGCTTAACGAGGAGGGGGAAGCCTCGCTTGAGGAGACCGCTAAAGCCGTGAAGCTCAACAGACAGCTACTTTACAAGTTGCTCTCGGAAGCCGCGGTACAGGGGATCCTAGCCGCGATCGTCACGGCCGAAAAAGCATACCGCATAAACTCAGACAAAGGAAAAAAGATGATAGCTTCACCTTTAAATTTATC
>JAHAWR010000032.1:0-147 GCA_018383835.1 Candidatus Jordarchaeia archaeon
GTAGACTTCCTCTAGTTCTATTTTTTCTTTGGCTAGGAGGACGAGTGTGTGGAATAGGAGGTCTGCTGCTTCACTTATTATTTCCTCTTTGCGCAGGGGCAGACAAGGTTGCAATAAACACGGCAGCAGTCAAAAACCCCAAAATAA
>JAHAWR010000032.1:160-3774 GCA_018383835.1 Candidatus Jordarchaeia archaeon
CGAAAAGTTCGGAAGCCAATGCATAGTTTGCGCAATAGATGCCAAAAGAGTGAGGGCCGGCGGAGAATGCAGAGATAAAATAGTCGTGGAAACACCTGAAGGAAAATTCTGGTGGGAAGTCTACATATACGGTGGGCGAACCCCGACGGGAATCGACGCCATAAAGTGGGCGTGCACCGCCGAAAAGCTAGGAGCAGGGGAAATACTGCTCACAAGCATCGACTACGACGGGACAAAAAAGGGGTACGATATTCCTCTCATCAGAGAAGTTTGCAGAAGAACCAGAATCCCAGTCATCGCAAGCGGGGGAGCCGGCACTCTGGAGCACATCTACCAAGCTTTAACCGACGGGGAGGCGGATGCAGCCCTAGCAGCATCAATATTTCACTATGGCATCTACTCAATAAGTGACGTTAAAAAGTATTTGTCCGAAAGGGGGATTCCTGTAAGGTTGTGAAAAAATGGAACTAAAGGAGATCCTAGAGAGGCTCGACTTTAGAAAAGGAGGAGGAATAATACCCGCGGTCGTTCAAGACGACAAAACAAAGGAAGTTCTAATGCTAGGATACATGAACAGGGAAGCGCTAGAAAAAACTCTCGCGACAGGCTTCATGCACTATTACAGTAGAAGTAAAGGAAAATTGTGGATGAAGGGGGAGGAGTCAGGACACTACCAGCTCGTCCGCGAAGCATACTACGACTGCGACGGCGACACACTCCTCTTTAAAGTAGAGCAAGTGGAGGCATGCTGCCACGAAGGCTACTACACCTGCTTCCACAACAAAATAATAAGCGACGCGCGTTTTGACCGGTCATTCAACCCCGACGAAGTTTACGGGAATGCGAAAATCCTAGGCGAAATCTTCAAGGTAGTGAAAGAACGCATGGAAAAACCCAAAGAAGACTCATACGTCTCAAACCTAGCAAAGCAGGGAACAAACGCCGTGGCACGGAAAGTGGGAGAAGAAGCCCTCGAACTTATTCTAGCAGCGAAAGACCACGCCAAAGAGGAAATAATAAGTGAAGCAGCAGACCTCCTATTCCACACACTCGTCCTCCTAGCCAAAGAAAAAATAGAACTAGAGGAAGTCTACGCAACACTAAAGAAAAGAAGGAAAGCGACAACTTAGTATACGGGAGTAACCCAGTGCTCATACTTCGGATTCTTGCCCAACGTGACTTCTGAAAAAGCCCTCTGAAGCTTCCTCGTGATGAGCCCAGGCCTCCCATCACCTATAGTTATGTTGTCGATCTCGACCACCGGCGTGATCTCACCTGCCGTACCCGTAATGAAAACTTCATCCATTCCATAAAGTTCAGCCCGAGTGATGTCCCTCTCAACCACACGTATGTTAAATTCCTCCCTAGCAAGCGTGATTACTGTGTCACGCGTAATCCCCTTAAGTATTGAAGAGTAAGGAGGAGGAGTAATCAGCTCCTCATTCTTAACAGCAAAAAGGTTTTCCCCTGACCCTTCAGCCACGAACCCCCGGTGATCTAGTAAAAGCGCCTCATCAAAGCCATGCTCAACAGCCTCAAGCTTGGCCAGTATACTATTAATATACTGGCCACACGCCTTAACCTCAGGCGGCAAAGCCCTAGGAGAAATCCGCTCCCAAGAAGAAAACATACAACGAACACCCCTCTCAAGCGCCTCAGGACCCAAATAACGCCCAAATGGAACAACATAAATAGCAGCTTCAACTGGAACCCTAACTGGATTCAAGCCCAAAGGACCATAACCCCTAAACACAATAGGACGAATATAAACAGTCTCATGAAAATTGTTCCGCCTCACAAGCTCCACAATAGCGTCACAAAACTCATCCTTACTGTAAGGCACATCCATCCTGTAAACTTTAGCCGAGTAAAACAACCGATCAATATGCTCACGCAACCTAAAAATCAAAACATTGCCATCCTCTGCCCCATACCCCCTAATCCCCTCAAAAACTCCACTACCATAATGCAACGCATGCGTCTTAATATGAACCACAGCGTCATCCCACTTAACAAACCGCCCATTAAGCCAACAATAGTCAGCACGCTCCTCAGACACCGAAACACACCTCCAAACATCTTACAAATAAAAGAAAAATAACAAAAATATAAGCATTAACCTTCGCTAAGAGATTCCCACAAACCCTAACACAGAAACACTACAATAACCAACCCGATAGAGCGGCGAACAGTCCTTCCACGCACCGTAACCATTAATTAAACCCCAAGCTTACTCCAGACCATGACTCAAAACTAGAAAAAGCCACCCCAGCAAAGACAACAATACAAAACTTTTTCAAGAACAAGTTTAAGGTGGTGCCGAGGAGGGGATTTCCGACAAAGCAACCACATATGTAATAGTGTGGCTGCTTTGTCTCGAACCCCTGATAACCGGATAACTCCTCTATTATCTGACCCCCTTCTTTTTAGCGGGAATATGAGTCCGGCGCCTATCAGGGCGAGAGACATTCCAGTCTAGCGCCGTATCATAACCGGCGAGGCTAGGCCACCTCGGCACCCCTGTCATTAATTTGTTCTATGTTGGTATATTAAACTTTTCGTGGTATACCGGTGGGTTGTCGCGTTGAGTTTTTTGTCTCTGTTTTCCTCGACGCCTACTGTGAGTGGCAACGTGCTATTTCGAGAGACTGCTCGGGAGAGACGTGATTCTCTGCGCATTTTACTATCATTATTTCTGGCTTTGGGTCTAAGAAGCCGTTGGAGTTGAGGGTTTTACATGGAATGAGATCGTCATAGGTGGTGGGGGCATTGATCGCAGTTAGGTTAACAAGAGCTTCCTGCATGAGTGGCGAAGGCCCCGTGTGAGTTTAGGATGACGAACCCACTTGGTTTTATCTCTTCCGAGCTTCTTTTCTCCATTCGAACTTTTTCATCGAACGATATTATAGTGCAGAGGAACTACTCGAACTCGTCACAGTTTTTCTTCCGCTTCCTCGTTGGTTGCCATCATCAAAGTTCCTCTGCGAGCTATTCGCCCGCTTCCCTATCGCGGACGGGCGTCCCATACGAGTACTGCCTTGTCATTCTTATCAAGCTTGTCCCTTGTACTTCAGAGCTAATTCAGCGAGCGTCTTACTGCCATCCGGATGCCCTTTTGACCCAGTTTTCATTTTTGTAATCTTCAATACATTTCGGCTGGGAGTAGTCCTCCGTCAGCTCATCGTACTCGTTACCACCGTTGTCGGATAGTTAATTTTTTTATTACTATCCGTTCCACCTCGGCCTTTAGGGCTTCACGGGTGGCTTTCGCCGCCAACGGTAAAGGACGGCACATGGGGGGTTTCATGGCTGTGTTCCAGGCGGTTACTTGTCTGTCCGCTTGGAGGCTGCATTCCCTGCATTTGAGTGCCCATTCGGCTTACTTATCTCGCCACATATCGGGCACGTCCACCTCTCACAGGCCTCGTTAAGCGTTAGCAATCTTTCACTCATCAAGCGAATAAGCAGTAAGAAGTGCCATATAAGTTAACTATTTGGAAACTGCTGCTTTACCCTACGAGATTTTCAAGTTTTAACCCAGAATGCATGGTTGTAAAGCCCAGCATAGTAAAGCTCAGTTATTAGCTCTTTGCCGAACAGGATACAGATATTTT
>JAHAWR010000032.1:3857-13347 GCA_018383835.1 Candidatus Jordarchaeia archaeon
ACCAAGAAGCGAACAGCAATATAACAAAATTAGGGGGGGTGAAGCCGCCGGGGGGATTCGAACCCCCGACCCGCGGATTACAATTGCGGTGCGCTGACATGTCCGCCGCTCTGCCGGCTGAGCTACGGCGGCCCTTTTTCTTATCTAGCTGAGAATTTGCATTTCTGGTTTTTAATTCTTATGGGAGAGTGAATTGGGTGGTAAACAGGAGACTCGGGGGATAATAGCGGAAAACTAGTTGGTTTGTAATGACTATAGCGCTTTAGGGACGTTTAATTGAAGCGGCAATTAGTGTGTTGTAGGGCTAACTTGATGTGTGGAAGATGTTACGTCATCCATTTTTTGAGTTTGGCGAATACGCGGGCGATTAGCTCAGCGTTTTCTTTGAATCTTGTTGTGTCTTCTCTTGAGAGGACTCTGACTTGGGCCGCGGGGGCTCCGGCTACGCTTGTTCTTGGGGGGATTACGGTGTTTTGGGCTACTATTGATCCGGGGGCGACGAGAGCGCCTTCGCCTATTGTTGCGCCTTCAAATATTATTGCTCCGTCGCCGACGACTACTATGTCACCGCAGTAGCAGCCGTGCATGACGACGTTGCTTCCTATTGATGTGAAGTTTCCTATCATGACTGGGGCTGCTTCCGAGCGAGCGTGGATTATTGTTCCGTCTTGTATGTTGGTGTAGCTCCCGATTTGAACCTTTCCGAAGTCTCCTCTTATAACGCAGCCGGGCCATATACTTGTGTATTCGCCTACTTCGACGTCGCCTATTATTGTTGCTTGTGGGCTGACGAACGCGTTTTTGTGAATTTTTGGATGCTTGCCTTGAAATTCTAGTATGGGCATTTTAACCTACCTCCTCCGCCAGCTAACAAACCTGTCTGAAGATGAAAAATTAAAAACTTTTTTAAAATACCTTTTTGTTGCTTCGAAGCTGCGAACCTTTCATTGGGATATGAGTTCTTCTTGGCAGTAGAGTTTCCATTGAAGCTTACATTTGCAGTTGAGGTTTTTCAACTGCTTGATGTTTTGGGTTACTGAGAAGCGTTTTAAAGCAGTGTCTATTCCTCTGTCGCATAACCCACAGTTGTGTGGTCCTCTGGGGTGTCCCGATGCTGTGGGTGCGCAGGTTATTGTGGCGTCTATTTCGCCATGGACGTCTAAGATTATTTTTACTAGGCTCCAGAGCCAAGGCGGCCTGTAGTCTCCTCTTTTCCATAGGAGCTCTACGAAGGTGCCCTTGTGAACAGTGCATGGATTTAGTGATATGGCGTCAACATTCATTTTTGAGAGTTGTCTGATGGAGTTCTCAACGTCGAATATTGCTTCAGTCTCTCTCAGGAAGGGTGGCTTAACTAGAAGGTAAACTTTGACTCCAGCTTCGAGACGTTTTAGTGTTTCTAGAGTGGCTTTGAAGTCGCTTAGGGAGAAACCCTTGTTTATGAGCGATCTGACTTTGTCGTTTGTTGTTTCTAGTCCTATGGCAACCGTTAGCCTTTTCCCTCTGAGGACGTTGATGGCGTCGTTTACCGCTTCTTCCGTTACGAACTCAGGTCGTGACTCAACGATCACTTCTTCTACTTTGGTTTCGTATGATAAAAAGCGTAGTATTTCGTCTCTTGCCAGCTTTGGGACTTCTCTCTCATCAAAGAAGCTTCCCGACGTGAATATTTTCACGCTCATGGGATAGGAGAGGCTTGCTGCTTTTTCGTAGGCTAGCTTAAAATATTCGAGGATAAGGGTGGGAGGTGGTGTTGACAATACTCCGTCGTATATGTAGCCGCACATCGAGCAGCCACCAGCGGTGAGAGCCCAGTAGCACCCTACAGTAGGTAGGATGACCACGAGGGCGTGACCTTCTTTTCCGAGGACGTGATCCGGTTCGATCCAAGACTTGGGGGGTATGTGTCCGGCAGGCTTCCTCGATGGAAGGTATTCCTTTCTTAACTTGAGGGAGTAGTGCGAGATTAAACGGCTTAGGCTAGCGTTCACTATTCTCCCCGCCTTTTAACGTGCTTTAGCTTTACTGCTACACCACGGCTGAGTTTGGACATTTCTTCTCCGCTTAAAATTGCTTCTCCTATTCCAACTAGCTCCTTGGAGGAGTCTAGGACAAAGACTATGTCGCCGGGTCTTATCTGGGGGTCGGCGTCCTCCACCCCCGGCACCATCACGGAGGATCCCTTAATCAGCTCGCCCTTAAAGAGCACCCAGTGGCTGAAGCTTGCAAGCCGGCTCCCTCCCTCTAGTGTTGGCACCACGAAGCCTGTTGAGGGGGATATGTGGGCGAGCAGTACTTTTCCGTCATAGAGGATCTTTTCTCCCCTAGCCCTGGTCTTTGCTGTGGCGGAGTCGGGTGACAGCTTTTCTCCTGCCCCAAGGCCGAACTGGTAGTCTGCTGTTTTTCTAAAAACTTCCTTTAGATGGTCTATTTCTCGGCATTCTTGCTTTGAAAAGCGCAATAAGGTCGACTTTAAAGAGGAGAGAGATGGAGGGCTGGTTAGACTCCCTTCCACCTCGGTGTAGATTATTTCTCTTCCCGATATTTCACTTGCTTTCTTGCAGGCTTGCAGGTATCCCCCGTTGAGGTGCGCTATTACAGGGCAGTCATCGGGGAACTTGTTCAGGTAGTTTGCGACGCATTCTGCAGCGATTTTTATTTCCTCCTGATCCCATTCGCCTGTCACAGGGATATCGTAATGTGCTGCGGGGTATACTTCTTCGAGCTCCCGGGGAACCAAGCCAAGGGGGGAAGTTACTATGCCCTCGCACACCCCTTTAACTCCTGCCTCAACGACTACTTTTCTGAAGAGCCTGTGTGAATGGGAACTGGAGTATGGCTTTCTGGCAGAGCAAGGTAAGAGAAGGACGGCTGCTACGCTTTTTGGAGGAGTGTAACGCGTAGCAACCCTAGTTCTAAAACGCTCGATGGACGGCTTATAGTAAGACTCTGGACCTATGCAGTAAACCTTGCTTTTGCTTGAAACCGGGGTGTACTTTTCCAGTAGCTGGTAGGCTTCTCTATCTGATATTCTGAGGAGGGCGGCTAACTCTGGTGAGTGGTGACAGGCCTCCTCCACGCCATCGCGTAGACGTGACTGCTTTATGAGGAGAGAAGCCTTTCTAAGTATACTTAAGGCCGAGAACACGTTGTGGTTTAGGAGGAGGCGCATCTTCTCGTCGCCAGATGGCGAAGACTTCCTCAAGATGAGGCATGCTTCGCAAAAACATGGCAGCTCGCTGAGCGCACTGAGCGGGTGCCACTCCCCATCAAAGAAGTACAGATTCCTTATTGTTGCGTCGATGATGAATGAGGCATCAAAGAGGTCTATACCCAAGTAGACTAGGTGAAGATAGTATGAGGGAGGGATCCTTCCCGAGGCAAATAGTAGGGCGTTGGATCCAATGAAATAGTTAATCTCACGTAAGAACGCAACCAGATCTCTCGGGTTACGGAGCGCCTTCTCCAGCCATCTTATAACATAGAATTTGAATCCGAGCTTACTTACCTTTGAAAGAAAGGCGTTCCTGAGAGGCTCATGAGGGAAGTAGTAGATTGGGATGGCTACCGGCACATTTTTCACTGTTTCTTTGATTGCTCTGGCGCTTTCAAGGAGACCTTCTAGCAGTATAGCTGCCACGTCACGTTGGCCCGTGACGAGGGGGCTTGATGCAATAAGAACATCCGCCCCCAAACTTAGCCCATAATTTATAGCTTCATTTATATCGGAGATTAACGGGCTCATGAGGGGAACCAATTTGATTCTCCCATCAATTTTAGAAAGCATATCACTCTCATATGTCATAACTAGTCGGACTTGGGGAGGAGGGGGAAGGGCGTCATTAACAAAGTAGAAGACGAGGTTTGGTGTCTCGAAGGTTTTAGATCCGACCCTGGCACGTGTGATCCTTCCGGGACCGTCACGGCGAAGAACCTCAAACAATGAAGTCACCTGTTTGCGTTTAAGTTTTGCAACCATTCTTTCAATGCACATCCTACTGCAAGGTTGGAAAGCTCCTCCAAGACTTGGAGCGTAAGAGGGGCATTCTTGTGGAGGGACGGACCCGTTAGTTGGTAAAGGCTTCGAAGAAGAACATAATACTTAGTTCGCCTTATAGAGCCCCACGTTTTCTTGTCGACAGAGTCTCTAGCTAGCTTAATTGTATTCTTAAAGAGAGGTGGCCCTTCTAGTTTTAGAGCCGTGAATGCCGCCATTAGGAGAGCTATGGAAGCGAATATTTTTCCTGCTCTAGAGGGGGTGAGGGTGGCTCTTTGATAGCCTTTAAGAAAGCATTCCAGTGCCTCCTTAAGGTGTCCTTCAGCAAAGAGGCAGTCGCCTGCTCCAATGTAAAGTGCAGCTGCACGGACGTGAACACCTTCAAGCTCGAGGAAAGAGGCGCATAGCAGAAGTAGGGGGGAGCATAACCGGTAATCACCTGATTTTCTCATAGACGAGGCGGCGTTCATTATTATTCCCAAGGCGTCTATAGCTTTAGGGTAGAGGTCTACGAGCCTCGGGCTCTCACCTTCTTCTTTGATGAGACGCGTATAATGCTCTAGCACTCGCATTGCCGCTTCCAACATGCCACGCTCCACCTAAAGGAGGAAAGGCGTGTAGCCCCCCAATTTCAGAGACAACACGAGAGTTACATTTATAGTTAGCGTGGCGCTTGAGTGTCAAGGGTGAATTAGGAGATGAAGCCGAATCCTGATAGTGACGTGTTTGTGTCGAACTCGAAAGCTATCGTCTTGGGGAAGGAAACTGTGTGTGACGGGCATGAAGACGGTTACAGGCTGAGGGTCGTCACTCACGCTCACTCTGACCACCTCTACGGTTTAAAGGAGAGCGTTAGGAGTTGTGATCTGGTTATTTCGACTAGAGAAACTAAGGATCTTCTGATGGCTCTTGGAAAAAGAGAAGCCCGTCTTCTTGTGGGAGTTAATGGCGGTGACACCATAAGGTGCGGGGAGGAAAAAGTTAGATTAATTCCTGTAGAACACATTTTGGGAACCGCGCAGGTTCTTGTTGAAAGAGAAGATGGACTACGTTGCCTCTACAGTAGTGATTTTAAACTTCACGGTGCGCCAGTAGTCAAATGCGATGTTTTAGTTCTCGATTCAACGTATGGTGCACCCGACAACGTGCGGCCTAAGATCGAGGAGGTTTACAGTGCATTTCTCACCATAGTTGAGGATGCCCTAGCTAAGGGGGAGCCAGTCCACGTGTTCGGTTTTATAGGAAAGGTTCAGGAAGTTATGGCTTTTCTAAGGAGAAGCGACGTGAACGCGCCATTCCTGGTCTCACCTAGAATGTACAGGATTTCGAGGATTTATGAAAAGTATGGCTTCCGCTTGGGTGAATACTACTCGTCGGATGGGTACATTGGAAGGAAAATATTAGAGAACGACCTTCACGTGGCTTTTTTCTCGCCTCTCGAGAAGCATCGCTCAAACATAAGCTGCGTGCGGGTTGAACTAACTGGGTGGCTCTTTAAGACCCCGTGTGTCAGGAAGAGAGAGAAAGAGTATGTTATTTCGCTTAGCGGCCACTCTGACTTTAATCAATTAATAGAGTACGTTGATAGGTGCAGGCCAAGCTACGTGGTGACAGACAATGCCCGCGGCGGTTCACAAGCTGTGAGGCTAGCTGAGGAAATAGAAAAGAGATTGGGAATACCCGCCAGCCCCTCCCCGAGATGATCACACGTTAAGGCTATAACGCCTACGGTCTAGGAACTCTTGTTTTTTAGGATCGTTCCAGGTGGCTTTTATCCCCTGAAGGTATCCCGTGATGCGGGAGTATATTTCGGCTTTCCGGCTACCACACTTCGGGCACTTAAATTCGACCAATTCCACAGGCGAGTCAAAGTGTTGGTTTCTCCAGTCAAATGTTCCTTGCGTACGGCAGTCGGGGCAGACCCATATGTCCAGTGTGAAGTCAAAGTACGCGGTCAGCGTGTTCCGGGCAATTTTAACGATGAATTTCCACAGAGCATAAGGGTCAGGGCTTACGTCGCTGAGGAATATATGCTGGAGGAATCCTCCTCCAAGTAATGGAGCAAACATTGCCTCCTTCTTTATTCGCTCAGATAAGGGAATGTCTGCATCCACAGGCTGGTGAACCGAGTTTGTCAGATACACGTTTGGATACTTCCCTCTGAGATATGGTCTCACGTCTGGGTATCGCTCGTAAAGTATCCTCGCAAGTTTGCCAGCCGCTGACTCGGCCGGTGTCCGAGTGACCTCGAATATAAGTCCCGTTTCTTCTGACCACTCTCTTGCAAGCTCGTTCATAAACTTTAAAACTTTGACTGCGAACTTCAACCCTTCCTCGTGCCAAAGCGGGTATCCTGTCACGATCTCGACCATTTCGGCAAACCCTATTGTGCCTATAAGTAGCTCTCTCTCCTCAGGAATTATCATGTCTTTCCCGTTAGGTCTCTTAGCATTGTATAGGGGGGCTAAGCCGAGACGTTTAATGCGCTTAACAACTTCGTATCTGTGAAGCAAGCTTGGAACTGTTACCTCGTTTATTATTCTTCCGAAGTCCTCAAAGAACGCTTCTTCGTCTTGGCCCATGGTTCTGGCAGCTGAAGCAACAGGGTTCGGAGTGTCCATCTGCATAGCACCATAAACAGCGTTTCCAGACAGGTATTCCTCAACCTGCTCCGGAGTTTTAGCCCCCCAAGTGTGAGAGCAACAGGAGACGCAGCCGCCGATCACTTTCTTCCTCCAGTTTAGGTAATTGACGAAGTAGGGTAGCCCATACTTTGCAACCAGCCTAGCAGCCCAAACGTATGCCTCCTCGAACTCGGGCTTCATCCATTCCTCCCTGAGTTCAATGTTAAGCTTGGGATAATTAAACAGTTTCCCGTACCTGTCACCGTAGTACATGACTTTCATAAACTCTATGAAGTAGGTCTTAACTTCATCGACGAAGTCGCCGTAAACGTATTTTTCGCTCATCTTACCTCCAGGGAGTATTACAGGCTCATCCATGAACTCTTTCTTTATTCCTGGGCCTATGTCTATTGATGTAAATGGTACTTGACCACCCCTCGCAACGTACTGCTGTGTGGCGATATACGGGGTGTGCTGGCACGCTTGCTCAACCTCACGTTCTGAGACGCGCCTTAGAACGTACGTTACAATTGCGTGGATTACCTCCTTTGGAACTTGGTTAAATTTCTGGTAGAGCTCGTCAGTTAGTCCTAGCGCAGGCTGATTCATTTCTGCGACCAATTGTGCAGCGCTCCTCATCGCCTCCTCCCGTTTAAGCCCTCTAAGGTACCAAGCTATGCCCTCCATCCAGTTATGGAACCCCTGCCCTCCGGACATGTTGCTTTGCCAAGACGCTAGCCATATGGCGGCATGATTGACGAAAACTGCCAAGTGCTTTGGTGGGCCAGCACTCGACGAGTGCATCCCACTTAGACCATCAGGCTCTAAACCCAAGACGACGAAAAGGCGTGGATCCCAAGAGGCACAGTAGTCCCTTATGCTCGTATATTCTCTGTCTTTATGGTAGTTATCGCCGTTCAGGTGTGCGTCTGCAATATTAGTATCAAAGACGAGTTTCTTCCCTGTTGGAACATTTACTTCTAAATGTCCGGGCAGAGTCAAGTAAGTGTGTTCAGTCATAACCCGGTCATAGATCACCTTGGCAATGGTTTCTGGGTTTATCTGGAGGTTAGCGTTCCAAGTGTGCTGCAGAGGGTTAATAATCATCTCATTGAGGTCGTAGATCGGTATACCTATCCTAGTGTATCTCTTTCTAGCTTCCACTAAACCCATCTCGGCAAGGACGGAGCAGCACATCTCCCGTATCATAGGCCCCGACAGCCACTGTATGTTTGAGGAGAGTATACGCTTAACGACGCTTCTAGCGACCTCGGATGCCACATCCCTGCTAACGCCGGCCTCCTTAACAAGGCTGTTAATGATTTTATTGACGTCGAAGGGCTCTATCATCCCTCTGGTTGTCCTTACAGAGGGCATTAACGAGTTCCAGAACTCTTCATCCCCTTTTTCTCGAAGCGACTCTTCTTTCGCATAGTTAAAAATGGGCTTCACCAAAAGAATCACCCTTCTATCAGCATGCTCTTCAATTCTTCATAGGATACAGGATCCCCCAAAACTAAAACTCTCATATTGTTCTCTTCAACAGCGACTATGGCTGGTGTACTGGCAATGTAAATCTGGTTCTTAAGTAGCTCGAATTCAAGTTCCTCTGGAAGCTCCGTAATGTCGATTACTTCTACTGGAATGTGGAGCTCTTCACCAACTTTTTCAGCTGACTTCTTTGCTACAGGACAGTTGGGGCAGTTTTTCTGCGTGAACACGAGAAGCTTGTTTGCCTTCACAACCCAAACCTCCCCGAGAGATGTGGCCGAGGTCTAAACAGTCATGGATTATCATCCTTTATTTACCACACACTACTTTTAAATGTGAGGAACATCATCCTTTTCCTCTTTAGTTAATGGTTAGATGCAAGTGCAAATTTAAAAGTTTCTTTAATCTTTAAAACAATCGCTCATTTAACACCTATCTATTATTTCACTTCAAGAGAGCAGTAAAACTATAGGGTATAGACGGGGACACCATAAGAGAGGGGTGAGGTTTTAATTCGTGTTAGGGTTGGAAACATAAAATAAGGATCATCCCTTTAGACTATGCTAGAGAAGTTGAGGAATAAGGCTCTTCTTTTCTCTTGAAGTACTTGGCTACCACGTACATTTCGGCGCTCTGCTTTCTGGATGCAGATGGCTTGGTCGTGTAGACCCTTTGGAAGACGCGGCGGATCTCGTCAAGCAGGCATTCATATTCGGCGCCTTGAAAAACTTTCAGAACTAAGCTGCCACCTTCCCTTAAAAATCTTTTGGCAATGTTCAAGCTTGCTTTGGCAAGCTGAATTTGGCGCTCATGATCTAAACTCCATATTCCGCTAACTTTAGGGGAACAGTCGCTCAGCACCAAGTCCACTTTGTCGGTTACCTCTAGAATCCTACGTATGGTTTTTTCATTTTGAATATCTCCCTTTATGAAGATGACCCCATTTATGCTTTCTATCTCTGATAAGTCAACACCGATTATTGTTCCTTCGTCGCCTAGATACTCCTTCACCACCTGAAGCCATCCGCCAGGGGAGCAACAAAGATCCAAAACGGACTGCACACCCTTGAAAATTTTGAATCTGGCAGCGATTTCCTTTAGTTTGTAGGCAGCCCTAGAGCGATATCCCTCCTCGCGGGCTTTAAAATAGTAGTGATCCTTTTTCCTCTTCAATTCTTTAACCCTTCTATTCATAGTGAGAGGTTTTCACAACAACTTTTTCTCCTCTTTGAGAAAAAAATTTAATTTGGACAAGTTATTTTTTTTGGGTCAAAGCAGGGTGGATCTACTTGGAAGAAGAGTTCTATAGAGCCAAGATTTCGGAGCTTGAGAAGAAACGCCTTAACTTGCAGGAGGAGCTCGGAAGGCTTAGAATGCA
>JAHAWR010000033.1:0-13109 GCA_018383835.1 Candidatus Jordarchaeia archaeon
CTGTAGGATCTAACTTGGTATGAGCTTTCTGACACCGCTAACAACCTCCCTACTTATGGCTCCTTATTTCGAGGGTTTTCTAGCGAAGTGCGAAGCAATGGTTATCAGTTCGTCGGCAACCCCAATAGTTCTAATTTATTTTTTTGTCTGTTTCATTGTTGGATTGTCTATGTGGTGGCTTCAAGGGAGCTTCTTGGCTTTTTTGGGTGTGTAGAGTCTTTCATTCATTAGTAGCTTATCTATACTTACAACTATTTAAAGTTCCTACTTGGAAACTGCTAACTACGGCTAATTTGTCTTATGGGTTTTAGTTTTTTATTTGGCTGTTATTTAGTTTTTATTGTGGTTTTTGTTACTCCGAATCCTCCCGTTCGGTTTCCGCCTATGTTTGCGTATTCGGCGAACTTGGCAAGGATTTGGGTTATTGTGTTCCATTTGCTTGTGTCAGCTAGTTCGTAGATGACCCAACCTGTGAATCCTGTTGCTTTCTTTTCTCCCATGTAGGCTATGGTTGTTTTTATTTTGTGCTGGGATACGCCTATGTTTTTAAGTAGCCATCTTTCGTATTCGGTGCATTCTTCCTTTGTGAGTTGGTTGTGGTTTGAGAAGTTGTTCCAGCTTCGTGCTAGGTGTGTGAAGATGCGGGTGTGATCTGGGAACATGTGGTGATAGTTTGTTCCTTGGGTTGAAAGGTATGTTGGTGTGAGGAAAGTGAGCTTTATTGTTTCTGCTGGGTTTGTAATGTTGTTCCAGAGCTCGTCGTAGCCCTCGTTTTTTACGTGTAGTGTCGTTACTGTTAGGGTTGTGTCGTATATTGTTACCGTGTTGCTTGACTGGAAGTAGTTTAGGAATGCTTCTGCTGGCTCGTCGCGCAGGAACCTGAAGCATGTTTTTATGGGTTGGCTGGCGTCGACGACGTAGCCTTTTTCGTTTTTTCCGGCTTTTCTGAATATGAATGGCGTTACTGAGTAGGGTTTGGGGACATTGGCTTCATGCATTTCGCTTGCCAAGCTTGGGTTGACGGCCCGGATTATGTGGAGGAGGAGGCCACGTGAAACATAGCCGCTGAAGTAGGGTAGTGTAAGGTTTTTCTCGGCGCGCATTTCCATGCATATTTCGGTCGGCATCAACTGCACCGGAAAACGTATTTGCTAAAAAAATTTTCAAGGTTAAATTTATTTGAATTTTGCGTATCGGCAGACGGTTAGATGTAAGTGAAGGCTTCTTTAACTAAGAGAAGAAGCATTTTCGGGAGACAGGTATATGTAGCATCAGCCGGGTTTCCGAAAAAGGGAGTTTGTCTGGTTGGGTGCGTTATGCGGGCGCTTGAAACGCGCTTTTCATGTCGGCTCTGAAATCATAAATTCTCTTTCGAGGCTTCTCACGTAGTTGGCTGAGCGCTTGACGTCCGCGAAGAGCTTCTCCACCGCTTGCACGTCTTCCTTGGTTATTTTTTCGCGTCCTTTCTCTCTGGCGTGCTCCATGCTTGGTGTCAGGAGTTGCACTGCGTATCGGAGGCTGGTCTTTGCCCCTATCTGGGTCAAGTACTCTAGGGCTTCCTCCTCCATTTCTATCTTTTCTTCTTTCGCCCTTATCTTGAGTATTTCCCTGATCTCCTCCTCGTTGTATGGTCGTGTGTTAATTATGAGGAGCCTGTCCAGCAGGTCTAGGGGCATTCCGTGCGGCGACACCAGCTCTGTGCCTCTTATCTTCGTGATTCCCCTGTTCGACGCCAGTATTATTATCGGCGCTAGGTCTGACTCCATGGCTCTCGCTATGAAGCTGTAGGCTTCAATGTCAAGCATGTGGCTCTCGTCGATGAAGCAGACACCCGGCAGTATCTCCGCTCGTCCCTCCTCAACCATGTTCTTCACTAGCTGGTTCACTCTTTCACGTATCTCCGGCTCGATCTCCTTCTCCTCTCTTCCGCCTCCGAAGATGCTGAAAATGGAGAAGCTGCTTCTCCTAGCGTTTATCTCGTCGAGGTCGTGGAGGGTTAGGGTGTAAATGAACTCCTTCTCCTTCAGTATCGGGCCCATCGGTACAGGGACGGGCTTCTCTGCCTCTATGTCGTAGCGCTTAACGTCCGGGGACTCCGCTTTGCCTATGCGGGTTACCCTGCCCGTCTCCGCATCAATCATTATGACGTCCCCCACGCTGACCCCCTCGTTTATCAGGCGTATCGCTATAGTCTGTCCAACCTCAAACGTCTTCGACTCATCCTTTGTGGCTATTGTTATCTTAGCTGACTGGGGAATCTGCTGGTAGGGGTTGTATGGATTCTTGG
Source organism: Candidatus Jordarchaeia archaeon (assembly GCA_018383835.1). Classification (GTDB taxonomy): domain Archaea; phylum Asgardarchaeota; class Jordiarchaeia; order Jordiarchaeales; family Freyrarchaeaceae; genus DTBI01. The sequence goes on from JAHAWR010000033.1 coordinate 2,288, forward strand.
CCATTGTTATGTCTAGGCTCTTGACGACGCCCTCGTATATCTTCTTCATCTCGTGTATCCTGACGCCTATCGCCTTCCTCATCACCTGCGTTAAAATCTCTGTCTTCTTGACCTCCTCGGAGTATATTTCGGATCCCGTGATCATCACTACAGGGACGTCTGGGCCGAGCTCCTTGGCTATAGCGATGGCTATGGCTGTTTTACCTGTTCCGGGCGGGCCCGCTAAGAGGACCGCTCTCCCAGCCATTTTGCCTTCCTTTATCATTCTGACCACTATGCCAGCTGCCTCTCTTGCTTCAGTTTGGCCCACCATCCCGTCGGCGACCAGCTCCGCTTTAAGACCTCGGAGGCCGAGGCCCCTTATGTGGGAGTGAGCTCCTATCCTCTCAAAGCGCCCCGGGAGGAGCTCCTTAATCTCCACCAACCCGAACCCTCCAGTTAACTTATTCATATTTCGGAAAAGGCGACTCATTCAAGGTATAAGAAAAAAAAGGATGCAAAAATAAAATTAACTCATTAGAGTTTCCCACTTCAGCGTGGAAGCGATTGCAGGCGGCTGAGCATTCTGATGGTGGAAGACACGGCGATGGGCTACGCCAATGGATGATTTAACGCCTAAAATGGTGTAGGCCACCCGCTAAAAAGTATTTAGTAACAGTAACGTGTTACGGGATATATTGATGTTTCCACTGTATCATTCACACTTAAAATTTCCTTTTCCCTTACACTTGGCAAGTGCTCAATGGTTGGGCATTTACAAGCTGGCTGAGGGGGTAATCTTGCTCGACAGGATTTCGAAGATGCTTAGGAAGAAGCAGAGCCTAGTTTTGGGGGTTTATGGAGCACCTAACGCCGGTAAAACAACTCTCGCCAACAGAATATCCTTGGACTTCGCTGGGGTTGAAGTGGGCACTGTTTCGCCCATACCTCACGAGACTAGGAAGGCGACGGTGGCGAAGCATGTTAACATAAGGTTTAACGGTAAAGGAGTGGACGTGGACCTAGTTGACATGCCGGGTATAGCTAGCAAGGTGGACTACAGAGAATTCATGAAGCATGGGCTGAGCGAGGAGGAAGCTGTAGAAAGAGCCAAGGAGGCGACCCGCGGCGTCATAGAGGCCATCCAGTGGCTCGACAACATAGACTTGGCTTTAACGGTTTTTGACTCAACCAAGGTTCCCTTCGACCAAGTTAACCTTGTAATACTGGGGAACCTGAAGGCTAAGAAGATCCCCACTATCCTCGTAGCAAATAAGGTTGACCTTCCAGAGGCACGGCCCGAGCTAGTAAAGGAGTCCTTCCCAGGATATAAGGTTGTATGCGTGTCCGCTCTCCGGGGAGACAACATGGAGGAACTTTATAAAGCAATAGCAGAGTACTGCTAGGAGGTGTCAGCCCTTGAAAATAGAGATAATCTCAGAGAAGGTTACTAGAAGGCTGAGCTCCAGTGACAAGGTGAGAATGATCATTGAGAGGGTGAAGGGAAAGAGCATACTGGTTTTGGAGGAGAGGCTGAGGCCTGAGGAGCAGGCTGAGCTCATAAAGGAGACCATGCTGGAAATAGACTTCAGGGACTTCAATGGGATAGAGGTGGTCACGCTTAATGGAGAGAAGAAGGGAGGCAAGATAACCGTCGTGGCGCCGTCTGATATCGTCGAAGTGACGAGGGAAGGGGACATGATATCTTTGATGTATGTGGCGGGGTGCATTAAGTGACTTTCTACAACGTCTGTGCCGCCTGCGGTGAAAGGATCCCCCGGGAGCACAACGAGTTAAGTTGTCCAGCCTGCGGCTCCAACGTTTTCAGGCTTGTACGCGAGGTTAAGCGCGAAGAAAGGGAGGAAAGAAGAGAAGAAAAAAAGGAGGAGAAGTTGCTCCTCGCAACTCAAAGCAAAGGGGACAGGGTAGAAACTGTGAAGATTTTGCGTAGAGGAGTATTCGAAATAGATCTCGAAGCGCTTTTCAAAGGCGCCCCGCTCATAATCTCGGACAGGGAGGGAGCGTATAGAATTCCGATTAACCAGCTGGTCAAGGTTAAAGGGGAGAGGTAAGCTATATTTTTAGGGTTACATTATTCCCTGTAACCTTTATCAGGTCTGCATCCTTCATTTCCTCAAGGCACCTCGCCACAAGTTGTTTTTGCATTCCGACTGACTGGCAGATTCTTTCAAAGGTAAGTTCCTTCATGTTTACGAGGAGGCGTAAGATCTTAAATTTTGGATCTTTCTCCAGAAAACCGCCGACGCGCCTCCAAAAGGAGAGTAGTTCAGGGTCAGCAGTGGAGGAGGCTCCTTCAAAAATAGGGATCAGCCCGTTTTCAACCAATGAACGCATCTTCTTCAGAAGCCTCTCTTGCTCCCTGATTTTTCTGTCTCTAATCTTTAGCTCGAGAATTAGGCGGTCGACCTCTCCCTTCAGGCGTGAAATATTCTCCTTCAAAGACTCAGATATTTCCTCGCTCTCTTGGGTGGGAGCTTTCAGGAAGTCTTTGGCTTCCAGCATTGCGGCCTTCAACCGGTCTCCCTCCTGCTTCGCCTGCGGTTTGGGCTCACTTACCTCTCCGCCGCATCCTTGGAGAGTGGAGTTAAGGAGGCTGGAGAAAACTTCTAGGTTTTCAACTATTGCACTATCGAATGTCTCACGAAGTATTTGTTCCAGACCGCGCATGGGGAACCTTGCTAAGATGCCGCGAACCACCTGCTCTTTAACCGGCGCAAGCAGCTCCATTATTTTTTGAGCCCTCGAATCTACCTCTCCGTTTTGGGATGGCGCATGCTGGGAGGTCGACATGCAACCACCACTTAAATTAGCCTACACAAGACAGAAACATTATTACTTATTTACTTATTTACCTATTACTATTTTGGGCTAATAATTGTTTTTCTTTCAAAAAGATGGGGGCTGAAATAGAGAACACATTTTAACGAGATGGTAAGTTCATCAATTATTCTCGAAGTACTGCCGGAAAAATCACGGACATTCGTTAAACTTCCATGATGAGCCGCAAGAACACACTTACCTGCAACTGGTTCATGTCTCTTTAACTTTTAGGTCGGATTCGCAGAGGCTGGTTAAGCGGAACAATTATAATAGCAACTTCTCCAACAAATTACTTGAAACTGGTTTTGCCGCTAAGAAAACTAGTGCGGAGGAGAAACATGAACTCAGCAAATTCTGGTAAAGGAACCGCAGGAGATGTAGAGTCCATTCTAAGTGGGCTTGGAGAAATACTGATTAGCAAGAACCTCGAAAAAATGATAAACGCGTTCAGAGAGGCTTTGAAGCCGGTTTTGGAGCAGATTGTAAAGGTTAGATCCCTTGTTGAGACAGTTAAGGGCGTGTCTGTGGACTTGAAGCCGGTCTTAGAGCAAATTGTAAAGGTCGAGGATGCTGTTGTGAAGATGGGGAAGGATCTAGCCGACTTCAAGCTGAGCATCATGAAAGAAATAATCATGCTCCGTGACCAGTTGAGGACGCTGAATGAGGGACTCATAAGTTTGGAGGGACGCCTCACCTCACTTGCCAAGGCGGAGGAAGGCGGGATTAAGGAGGCGGAGAAGGAGTTGGTGCTCGAGGGGGGAGAGGGCGCTGCAGTTCAGGAGGAAGCTGTAGAGATTAAGGCTAATGCCCTAGCAGGAGAGAGGAGCTCGGCTACTCGGGAGGGGGGAGTGGTTGAGAAGGAAGTGAGGGGGCCTGTCTTTGTTCCGGAGGACATTGAGAAGACGAAGGAGATAGCTAAGCTTGAAACAAGGCTAGTTAAACTTAAGGGAGAGATCTCGAGCCTGCAAACCTTGATTGAGGTGGGGCTTGGAGGCGGCGAGGAGAAGGAAGCCCTAAATGCTAAGTTAAGGGAAAAGAAAGAGATAGAGGAGAAGATAAGTAAGTTGAGGGGGGGAGGCTAGCCTGCGTTCTACGTCAGCGGCCCTATGCTTATCTGTGGCTCTCTTCTGACGTAGCGTCCACTCCCCTCTATGACGTATGAGAACTGTATTTCCTGCTTGGGCTCCAGCCTCGCGAAAAACCATGAGAGCACTAGTCCGTCTGGTGTCTCCTCCACCTTTGGTTGGAACTCTTCAGGCTTCCATGAGACCAGCTTGAAGCCAGAGGGAACAAAGTCCTTCACGGAAACGTTTTCTATGTTTACTTCTCCAGAGTTCACGATAACTAATGGAACCACGTACTGGTTCTTCTCAGCTCCTGGAGTTACGGCCTCCTTGAAGATCTTCACCGCTCTTCTAGCGTACTTTATCTCGATTGCTGGCGGTTTTTCCTCAAGTCTGACAAACTCTCCCTCCAGTCCTGGAGGGGAGATGTTGCACGTCACTCTTAGGGGGGTGAGATACTTACCCTTTGGCTTGGGTCCCCAAGCAATAATGGGGTATGTCACCTTCATTGTTTGTCCTGGCTTGAAGCCGCCCATTTTACTCAACCCAGCCACGCTTATCTTTAGTGTTTTGTGCTGCTCTACAGGGGCTGACGGCGGCTCTAGGGTGATGGTTACGCCACTGGCAACTTCCTTGTCTCCCAGGATAACCTTTATTTTGTCCGGGGTTGGGGCTCTAAAGTCCTCAGGAACCGTATCTATGATCGACACGGCGTCTAGTTCAGCGCTGCCAACGTTAAAAATGCTCACAGTGACGCTCATGGGCGTCTTGTTGTAGGCGTCGACCTCGGCTGGCATGAAGGCCTTCTCTGCCTCTACCCTCATTACTGGGAGCAACGTCTCCTCTTTGACCACCGTCGTGTATGTGCTCTTCCTGACCTCATAAGTCACCATGTAATCGAACTTGGTTTCAAAAACGGGGAGTTCAGGGCTTTCAACTTGAAACTTGTAGGACCAAGACTGCTGAGGGAGAAGTTCCACGTCTGGGGAGAGTGATGCCACCGGTTTTCTCCCATCGGAAACCAGAAATGTCTCAACGTCTAGCAGTAGCTCCACAAAGTCGCTGGTGTTATAGAACTCCAGAGTGCAGTCCCAGAGGTTGGGCCTAGAGGGGGACTCGGCTGGCTCAACACTGAAGCGCAGGTCAGAAATGCCGTAGAGGGATGGGTCTAGCGACGAAACAGTGCTACCTGTAACTTGGTAGGTGAGCAACACTTCTCCTGCTCCGATCGGCTTTACGTCCTCAGGCTTTATAGCCATGTTAATAGCCAGCGTCGCTTCACCACCAGGAGCTAGGTCGAAGCCTTTCCAAACGACTTCCCTGGTTTCAGGGATGTACTCCACTGTCCCCGTTTGCGGCGGCTCTATTGATGGGTCACCGAACCCTTTAGGTATCCTCTTCCTTACCTCTAGGTTTTTAGCGAAAATATCGCTGGGATTCGTTAGGGATATAATGCATCTTATCGGCGTGAGGCGATTGAAGGCAACAGCCCAGTTGACCTCGCTATCCTTTGGAAACGTGTCAACGATTTCCCTCAGGTTAACTAAGGGGTTCTCGACCGGAATATCGTACTCCAAGCTCCACGTGCCTCCAGCGGGAACCTCACCCACCGTGTAGCGTTCCTCTTTCAGTGACGTGGAGGAAACGCCTCCTAGCTGTAGTTCGCAACTCCAGATCTTATTTCTCTGACTCGGATTTCTTACGGTAAGAGTTCCCTTCGCGGATATCGACTTCAACTTGTTGTCTCCTGATAGAACACAATCAACCTTCTCTGACAGGTCTACGATGACTTTTAAAGTTTCACCCAAAAGGTGATTCCTCCTAAGTCATTTGTACGCAAAAAAAGAGTATGAAATTGGAGATATTTAACTATTACTGTAAAGTCGCTCAAGGAAGGCTACTCACGCGGTAAGGGCTTAAATGTAAACTCTGTTCCTGCGACCCACTCTACCATTATTTCCTCGCCGGCTTCCATACGCTTGTACTTAGCCTCTGGAGCCATCAACGAGAAGTGCTCCTCGAAGTAGTCAAGCTCCTCCTCTTTCCTGACATGCATTGGTACAACTAGTTTGGGTTTTAGGTCACTTACCGCTTGGAGGGCTTGCACGGGCGGGAACGTCTCCGTCTCATCCACACCTATCAGAAGTACATCTATTTCGTAGTGGCCTAGAAGCCCTCTGGTTCCAGCATCACCTAGGTGAACTAACCTGACCTTTTCGAGCTCCACGAGGAAGGCGAAGTGCGAGATAGTCGATGGGTTCTTGAGCGGCCCGTGGTTAAGCGCCACAGCAGTTATCTTCACCTCCGGTCTAACGAAGCTCTCACCTGGATTAAGGGGGCGGAGAAGCCATTCAGGTGCTCCCTCCCTTCTCAGTTTCTCGACCACCTCACCTGTTCCAACCACGAAAGCTTTCTGGGCCGCAGCGATCCTAGCGGCGTTTCCCAAGTGATCGGGGTGGTTATGGGTGACGCAGATCACACTGACCTTCTCGCTCTCGCTGACCAGCGGTTTCCCTTCAAGGTATCCCGGGTCTAAAAGCACGCTAACCTTCAGGGAGGAAAACTTGAAGGCTGCATGCCCGAAGAACTTCAACACAGGCATTCAGACCATCCCCAAGCACCCTAACAGAACTCCTGAAGCGTCAAAGCGAGAAACAAGAAAATTAAGGGTTAATCTCATATTTCACCTTTTTGGAGAATTTTGCTAGAACGTGAGAGATGCGCTTTGAGAGAAGTTTGCTAAACGTTAAGGGAGGGTGGAGCTGGCCCTACTTTCAGAAACACTACCAGAAACGCCGGGTGGGTGCGGGGCCGCCAGCATGGTTTCCCTCGGCAGCACATGCCACATAGGAAGTTTAACTGAATGGTGGTTTCAGCAAAGCGCACCCTTCTTAGACTTACGTTTCCCGGCGATGATAAACTATAAAAGGAGATTCTGGTATGGGAAAATAGACTTTTTTAGCTGAACCGGGATTCTGGGAGTGGATGTTGGCATGGTAAAGTCAATGTACACTTATATTTCAGAGAGCTGGAGGCAAATAGTAGGTAAGAAAGATGAGCTGAAGGATTTTCTGCGTGAAAGATTGACGCTGTGGCGCAAGCAACCTGTGATAGTGAGAGTGGAGAGGCCCACTAGGCCTGATAGGGCTAGGAGGCTCGGTTATAGAGCTAAGCAAGGTTTCATCGTGGTTAGGGTTCGAGTGCGTAAGGGGGGGCTGAGAAAGCCTAGGCCTAGAAGTGGCAGGAAGCCGAAGGGTTTGGGTGTGGCTAAGAAGACACCTGGAAAGAATCTCCAGTGGATCGCTGAGGAAAGGATTGCCCGCAAGTACCCGAACATGGAGATTCTCAACTCGTACTACGTCGGGGAGGACGGCAGATGGAAGTGGTTCGAGGCCATCCTGGTTGATCCGAGTCATCCCTCCATAAAATCTGACCCAAAGATAAACTGGATTTGTGACAGGGTTCACCATGGCAGAGTGTTCAGAGGCCTTACGAGTAGCGGCAAGAAGGCGAGGGGACTAATTAACAGGGGGAAGGGCGCCGAGAAGATTAGGCCAAGCCGTGAGAAGTACTATGACTAACTGGTGGAAGATTTGGATGGTGAAGGTTTATCTAGTGTGGAGTTTGAAGTTTTTGTTCATTCAACGGAAGACCCGGAGAAGGTTCTGAAAGCATTACTTTTTCTCTCAGGCGGTAAAGGGGAAGTTGTAAGGGAGAAAGTTAGAGGACACTATGGAAACGAAGTGATAATTTACAGGACAAAGATTTCTAGAAAAGAATCTGAGGAAGTCGTTAAGCGACTGGCATCCCTAATGGAGAAAGACGACAAAAGAAGGCTGGGGAAGCAGCTTTCCTTAAGATACGATGGGCATGGAAATATCTTCCTCCGCTTTGACAAGCAGAAGGCGTATTTAGGGGAAGTGCGCTTGAGCGATTATGAGGATGTCGTTAGAGTCAAGGTCAAGTTCTCTAAAAGTGGACTTGAGGAGATACGTGAGATATGCAGGGAGCACGACTTAATCGCAGACTGAAATTCGTTGAGACACATGTACACCTCAGCTCAGTCTTCTCGAAGGAGCGTTTCCTTAAGCTCGCAAGCAAGTTAGGGTTCAGCGTCATCTTCGCAACTGACAGAGTAGAAGGAGTGGGGGAGGTTGAGGTTCTCTTAAGAGTGAACCTCGAGGGGGGAAACTTGGCTCAGATGAAAAGGGCGCTGGGCAGGGTAAGAGGGAAAGGGGACGTGGTAGCTGCACCATGCATAAACAGGGAGGTAGCCACATGGGCTGCTCGGAACCCAGACATTGACGTGATCTACTTCCCATCACTCGACCATTACAAGTGCATGGACAAGTCACTCGTCAGACTCTCCCATGAGGGAAGAACGGCAATTGAACTATCGCTAACTCCCCTCTTCGAGAGGGAGGGGACGAAGCGCATGCAGGCCTTCTCAATACTCAGGAGGGCGGCCACAGTGCTGCTAGAGGAGGGAGCTGTATTCTTCATAACTAGGGAGCCAAAAGGGGAGTATGAGCTACGCTCTCCCGAAAGCCTCATCGCCATAGCACGCCTTCTCGGAGTTCCCAGAGAGGGAGCAGTCAGGGCGCTTTCCTCATACCCTCTCCTCATACTTAAATGGAGAGGATATGAAGGAATTCAGAGAGAAGTTACACCGGAAGGGTGACGCTGCTTGAACGGTACGCGACCAGCTAAGACTAGGCGACGATACGTTGTCTTCCATGTTACAAGCGATGGGGAGTTCGAATACGAGGAGGTGTCTCAAAGCATATGGGACATGCTCCTTAGGCTTTTCGGCGAGCTCGGAGTCAGCCTCATGGACCTGAGACTCATGGAGTACGATGAGCAGTCGGGTTTCGGCATACTACGCTGCACACACAAGACCGTTGACGCCGTACATGCGGGGGTAAGCATGATTTCAAACATAGAAGGAACACCAGTCCTAATCGACGTTAAGAAAATTACAGGAAGCTTAAGAAAAGCGAGAAAAGTGATCGGGGAGCTCAAGAAGCAAGCCACCTAATGAAAACGATACTTATAAATTACTCGTCGACCTATTCGGATGTGGAGATGATGGCGCCGTCCCAGTCTGAGGATCCTAAGGAGACGATGATGACCTCATGACAACCTGATCTAAGCCTTTTGGAGGGAGACTTCTTGGGGGAGACTGAGGGAAGAAGAGAGGCTGTGAGGCTTCTAGAGGCTAGGTTGGAGAGGCAGGGGGAGGAAATCGAGAGGCAGAGGGCGCGTATAGAGGAGCTTGAGAGAGAGATTGCGGAGTGGAAGGTTAGGTTTGAAGCGGCTAGGAGAGAGTATGAGGCAGAGGTTAAAAGGCTTGAGACGGCCCTAGGGTCCGTGGAGGAAGTTTCTAGGGAGAAAGAAAAGCTGGAAAGAGCGCTTGAAGAGGAGAAGCTTAAGCTTAGGCGCCTTGAAGAGGATAAAGAGCTTAGTGAGAACATGCTGCAGGCGGAGATCTCGAGGTTGAAGGGTGAAGTGCTTGCTAGAGAGGGAATGATAGAAGAGCTCGAAGGAGAGGTTGTTCGCTTAAAGGAGAGAGTTTCTGAGTTAGAGGGAGAGAAAAAGAAGCTAGAGGGGCTCGTAAGTTCTCTTGAGAAGCTGATAGAAGGCGACATTAACTATAAGCCGTATTTTATTTTGAAGGGTGTAGGGCGGTGTAGGATGAGCGATTTAGCTAAAACTATGGGGGTCACAGAGGGACAGGTGAGGCTCATCGTAGCTAGGATGGAGAAGATGGGGATAGTGAAGCTCAGCGGAGAGGAGGTAAAGCTTAATGAGGAGTTCTTCGGTGTTGACTAGGCAGCCTTCTTGAGGGGCTTCGCCTTGGCTGGGGGTGTTTCTGTAGGTGAAGGGGGGGCTAGTAGAGATATTAGCTTATTGATTCTAGATGTTGCCTTGAGGGTCTTCTCGTTAACGTCATTGTGAATATCTTTTAGGGCCTCAGTTATTAGGGCGAGAATTTGCTGGAGGCGATTCCACCTTTCAGCCTCTTCCTGTGAAAGCTGGTCAAGTTTCCGCTCTAGCCTTTTCACCGCCTCCGCAGCAGCCTCGGAGGAAACGGTCGTTTTTGACATCGTCTTTTGGAGGGCCTTCATATCGGCGGTGATGGATTTTAATACCTCAGAGACTGAGAGGGAGAGAACGCCTACGTCCTTGCCCAAGGCGTTTAGCCCATCGATTACTCTCTCAATCGTCTTAACCGTCGGAACCTCGCCTACTGGAGTCTTTATCACCTCAACTTCTATTTCAACTCTTCTCTCATCCGACAAAGAAGTACACCATCCCTATCCACATAATCTTTAACGTGGCAGTGATTAAAAAGGTTTACCTAAAAAATACTTCATAATCTCTCGAACAGGAAGCTTCAAATGGAAGGTGCGCCTTGGTGTAAGCAGCTAGGAGGGAGATATGTGATCGCGGAGTGGCAGCTTGTGCTTGTAATGCTACTCGTATTCTGGGGGGGATTAATGATCGTGGACAGGTTATTTAATCTTGAAAAGTACGGGGTCAGCGTTCTCCCCTTTCTACTTATTTGCCGAACAACAAAGCTGAACAACATCCTGTCGAAGGCCGCACTTAAGGCCCCCCACGCATGGCGCATACTAGGAGATGCTTCCATCCCCCTAGGCTACTCCGCTCTAGGATATGGAGTATACCTGCTGTCATTAAACCTGCTGAACGCTTTCTTTCGACCTCAGCAGTCTTCACCCATAGTACCTCTGATACCGGGGATCACTGTCACGTGGTTTAGCTTTTTCTACGCTCTAGTTGGAATAGTCGTTACATTAGCGTTCCACGAGATAGCACATGGCTTGGCTGCCAGGGCAGAGAACATACCCATAAAGTCGTCCGGTGTCCTTTTCCTTCTCTTCCTGCCGGGGGGATTCGTCGAGATAGATGAGGAA
>JAHAWR010000033.1:13141-13283 GCA_018383835.1 Candidatus Jordarchaeia archaeon
AAGGATCCTGAGCTCCGGCTCCGCCGCGAACATAGCCACTGCCCTAGTAGTCCTCCTACTCCTAGCGAACTTCCAAGCCGTAATATCGCCCTGGTATGGCCCCCCAGTTGGCGTCGTCGTGACAAACGTGGATCCAAATTCC
>JAHAWR010000180.1 GCA_018383835.1 Candidatus Jordarchaeia archaeon
CTGCAAGTTTTTAGTTGTTGTTTTATTTGGGGAGGCGTGTGGTTGGAGGTTCACTTCGGCGGGGGCTTCGCCCGCCTCATTGAGGGCGACCTCTTCAGCGTCCTCTATGTTTCAGGTGTGAGGGTCGAGGACGCCGCTAGGGCTATTCCCGGCTTGAGGTTTGTCAGGGCTGGAGGCGGTGTGGTCGTTACACATAACGGTAAGCCGGTGGTGCCAGTCGTTGGGGGAAGCGTTGAGTCGTGCTTCGAGCTGGCCTCACGCGTCTTCAAAGGCGGCGCCTGGAGGAGGGTGAAGCTGCTCGTAGGAGCTGGGCGATTAGCCGCCTTAGGGGCAGTCGCCGCCGGCGCAGCCTCACTATTCCTCCCCCTAACCTTCATGGTAAACGGGGCTGTAATTCTAGCTGTTGGCTCGCTGAGCCTTCTCGCCCTAAGCTCGGTGGCGCTCAGGAGGCTGGCGGGGCAGGTTGCATACGGCGCCGCTGGCGGAGCCGGGGTGGAGGAGGCTGAGGGCGAGGCCGTGAGGGAGGAGGACTACTACGTTGAGGCTGCGAGGCTGTGCTGCGAGAAGGCTAAGCGCTTGGTGGCTGAGGGGAGGGAGGACGAAGCAATGGAGTACGCTCTGAGAGCCGTGAACTATGCTTCGAAGGTGGCTGAGGTGGAGGTTGAGGCTTCGTCGCCCCTGCAGGTTGTTGAGGTGGTCGCCGCCGCCCTCAGGGGAGCCCGCGAGCCCCGGGAGGCTGTGGCTGAAGGCGAAGCCGCGGCAGCTATTTCAGAGGCTCCCACCAGCACGGACGCGGAGAGCGGCGCGGCTCCCAGCGGAGAGGATATAGAAGGCATCTTGGAGGTGGTTGAGGCATACACTAAAGGATGCGAGGAAACGGGTGGGAAAGAAAAGGGCGAGCAAGGAACAAAAATGAAGAGGAGTGGGAGACTTGAAGACTACATGTAAAGTGTTCATCGTCCTGCTCGCCGCCTCACTCCTTCTGGTCTTGCTTAGCCAAACCAGCGCAGACCTCGCACCCGCCCTCGCACCGCCAGTCCACCCAGTAGACTCTAAGGGCGCCAACCTACTCTACATTTGCAACACGTCCGGGCCAAACTACGCCAATGACTGGAGCAACGCGCTCGCCGAAAGCTACAGCATCACCATAGTCGACTACAGCCAAGTTGACTACAGCCAAGGTCTCCTAGGCGATTGCGGCGTCATAATTATCGATCCGTCTCTAGACGTCTCTGAGGGTCTCGCGTCGAAAATCAATTCGGCTGGAAAACCTGTACTCGCCTTGGGGCTCGGGGGCGCAAAGTACCTTAACTACATCGGGTGGACTGTGGTCGCCTACGAGTTCTCCGGGAGCGGTGGCTTCCCCTGGTTTTCGTGCCCTGAAATTGCCCGCCTCCACGAGGTCTTAGAAGGCGTGAATGTTGACTTGGCCTGCTTCCCCTTCCCCGAAGGGGAGAATGTGACCCTTATTGAGGGCGGAGGCGCTGTTCTCACGGTTCCCAGCCTCGGAAACTATAGCTTTTTGAGTGTTAACGGGAGCGTCGCCCACTTCGCCCTCAACAATGCTACAGTGCTCGACGAGTATAAACAGGATCAGGGGGTGGGTGAAACCTTCAAGTTGCTCATGAACATGGTTGGCTGGCTGGCTAGGGGTGCCCCGAAGTTTAGGCTTATAGTCGCCCCTGCAGTGTCTAGCTTCTCTGTGAGCGTGGCCGTTTACACTTATGATAACTCGAAGGTTGGGTGGTGCGGTGAGCCTGGGAACGTTGAACTGAAAGTTTTTAATGAAGCGACGGACGAGCTGGTTTACTCCGGGTCTATGCTTGGCTGTAACGTCACGTTTCTTATTGGTGTCCTCCCAGGTGGGAGCTATAGGGCTGAGGCTGAGCGCGGCGGGTGCACTGGCGCCGCATCCTTCCAGGTTAGGTCACAGGACACGTTTCAGCCACCTCCCCTGTTTTTCATTGTTCCGCTGTTTGGAGGTCAGGATGTTCAGGTTGCGCTGTCCTCTCATGTTGGCTGGTTGAGGGGTGCCGGTGCGTTTTCGGCTGTCGTCGGCTTGTCTGTCTTCTTCCTGTTTAGGAGGTTTAGGCTGTAGGGGGTGTCTGGTTTGCAGGAGCTTCTCGAGAGGCTTATGGGGGTGGTTGAGTCTAACCTTGGGAGGCGCAGGGCCCGGGGGGTTGCTATCGTAGATGACAGGTTTAGGGTCTGGGCTGTGAGGGGTGGTGTGAGGCAGGAGGACTTGGCGAAGTACTCGAGGCTGCCCGTGAAGGAGCTGGAGGTTGGGAGCCTCATCCATGACAGCCGGAGCTTCCTGCTTAAGGTGAGCGACAGGTTCATGGTCTTCGTGGCTATGGGAGAGAACGAGCTCTCAATGGTGGCCGCCGCCAGCCTGAAGGGTAGGATTAACGCGC
>JAHAWR010000184.1 GCA_018383835.1 Candidatus Jordarchaeia archaeon
GCATTCAACTTCCACCTCTGGCGTGGTGGCAGCTACAAGGCTGGGGCGATAGTGACAGCCTCACACAACCCGCCACAGTACACGGGCATACGGTTCAGGCGCCCCGACGGAACAGGTTTTTCGAAGGAGAACTCTGAGGTGAAGGAGGTCTACATGAGGGGGGACTTCATAAGGAGGAAGTGGAGTGAGCTCGGCTCCTTCCACAGCTTGAACACCGACGTTGTGGTTGCATCATACCAGGGCTTCCTCCTCGAGAAAGTGAACGTTGAGAGACCCTTGAAGGTGGTGCTGGATCCGGGGTGCGGCGCAGCCTCTACGGTTGCCCCTGAGCTCTTCAGGCGCGCCGGGATGAAGGTGTACACGATCAACGCTCAGCCCGACGGAACATTTCCGGGGAGGGATCCGTATCCAAGGGAGGGCACAATTGGGGAGCTGCAGCGCCTAACTGTTGCGGTGGGAGCGGACATGGGGGTCGCCTACGACGGCGACGCTGACAGGGCTGTCTTCGTCGACGACAGGGGGCGCGTACTCAGACCCGAGACTGCTGGCGTTATTCTGGCTGGCAATGTCCTCTCGCGTAGGAGGGGCAAGGTGGTGGCTAACGTATCCTGTTCGATGATTGTGAGAGAAAAGGTTGAGGAGCTTGGAGGGGAAGTCGTGTGGGAGCGGGTGGGCGACGTCTTCATAACCGAAGCTATAAAGAGGCACGGCGCCGTCTTCGGCATAGAAGCATCCGGCCACTATTACCCCTCATTTCTCATGCCATTCGATGACGGAATATACGCTAGCCTCCTGATGGCTGAAATAATTTCGGGGGAGGGGCGCCCCCTCTCCCAGATGGTGGACGAACTGCCGAGCTACCCCATAGTCGAGAAAACGGTGGACTGCCCCGACGACAAGAAGTTCAGAGTGGTGGACGGTGTCAGGGAGGACTTGGAGCGGGCAGGCTACACGATAAACACGATAGACGGCGTCCGGGTGGACTTTGACGACGGCTGGTTTATAGTGAGAGCCTCAAACACCCAGCCCCTCATAAGAGTCACGGCTGAAGCAAAAACGGACGAGAAGCTGAAGAACCTGCTGGGGGTAGCCCTAGAAGCCCTAGAGCGGAACATAAGCCGGCTCTAATGTCCCCCCTTCTTCTCCACCTGTCTGAGCGCTTGTTCGAGCCTCTCGGCGGCTCTCTCCACATCCAACCTGCTCGCCCCTATGGCTGCACTCATCGTTAGGTAAGCTGTCTTGTACCTCCTACAGCACACCCCCCAGTCCTCCGGCCCAAGAGCCCGGGGGCCATTAACCCTCAAGTTGTAGAGAGCAGCACCTACCTCCGCCGGGTCTCTCCCGGTAAGAGTCATGGCGCAGGCGATGGGGTTGAAGACCTCGAGTAGCCTCTCGCCATGCCTCTCGGCAACCTCCCTCATGAGCTTCTCGAGCATCCTCCTGTTCTCCTCCTGCTCGTCCCTAAGCCTCTCGTAGCCCCTAACCCCGAGACACAGCAAAGCCGCAAGAAACTGAACCATCGGCGCAGCAGTGGCTCTCCCAGCGTACATGCCACCCACCCTCTCAACCACTTCCTCCTCCTTGGCGGCTACAACCGAGCCGCCGACCGGCGTAAGGAAGTTCTTGTCGGTGCTCTGAACGACTGCGTCAACCCTGCCTGCGTCAGCCGCCCCCCTAACTAGCCTCATTATCTCCCTGCTCTGGACGCCGTAAGCGTTATTCACCACGTGTGGCACCTCCAAGTCTCTTGCAGCCTTAGCTATCTCCCTAACGTCGTCAGGCTCCCTAGGCGGGAAGAAGGTCGTGGTCGAAATTATGGCAGCCGTTTCCCTGTCAACAGCCTCCACCACGTCCTCCACCGGAACCCTAACGGCGTCCCCCTCAACGACTCCTTCAACAACCTTCACCCTAAGCCCGACGAGCTCCACACCCTTAATGGGGGACTTATGGTCGACCCTAGGGTAAACGACGTGCCTCCCCTCCCTCCTGAGGGCTGCCAGCGTCAAGGCTATGCTCATCCCAGTCGACAGGGGCAGGACAACCGCGTGGCGCAGGTTTGGGGCTCCAAATCTCCTCATAGCGTCCGAGGCGAGGGCGTTAACTAAAGCGTACATCGCCGAGCCGCCGGGAGCCTTCGGCTGGGGGGCAACCAAATCCCCGCTCCTACCTACGCCGTGGCAGAAGCCTGCAGCCAGCTCAGCGACCAGAGGAGAAGCAGCCCTTCCCTCCCTCTCCCCAACCCTGGCCGCATCAGGATCCTTATCGGAGTCCATCATGGAGAGTAGCTTTAGGAGTAGCCTCACCTCCTCGCTCCCCCACCCCTCCTC
>JAHAWR010000183.1:0-2202 GCA_018383835.1 Candidatus Jordarchaeia archaeon
GAACGAGAAAAGAAAGTGGAATTCTTGAAGGAAATAATGCTCTTTAACAATTTATATGACCAACCACGCGCTCGTGTCTAAAAACTTCCCATAGCAACAACTCCATTAATCGTCCACAGTACAAATTTGAAAATTATCTCCTAGAAACTGCTGATAAACACCTTCACTCTAATGCGTCCCTAAGAAAAGTTCTGCGCCCCTTAGCGGTCAAGGTTACCCTGTTACCTCTAAGTTCAACTAGTCCCTCCTTCTGCATCAATAGTACTACACGCTCAACCTCCCAGTCACCCGCGCTGAGTCGCGTAGCCAGCTCCTCGACGGTAGTCGCGAATTGTAACTCCCTTATCACGTCTCTGAAAGAGATGTCCGCCTCGCCTCTACCGCTTTGAACAAGTCCGCATGAGCTGCAGACATGTATCCTCTGAGATGAGTCGAAGAATACTGGACCGCCGCACACCTCACACCTTTGCCTTGTATGCCTCATGGCGCGCTGCCTTTCCCCCGACATTTTAACCACCGCTGAAAAATAGAAGCAACCCCCTTAATTTATCTATCTTTATTAAACTGCTTCAGCCTTTCCTTCATGAATTCCACTGTTTCCTCCGCCTTTTTCCTAACAGTTTCATCTTTCTCTTTAGACGCCATGCCGAATACTACTGACATGTACTTCTCTAGTAGTGCTAGGTTGTTGGCGCTCATCCATCCTATCGCCTCTACGGCGCTTCTTCTAACCTCAGGGCTTTTATCCTTTAAAAGCACCGCCACCTTATCGATTACTTTCTCCGCCTCACGTGCAGAGGCCTCAGGGTTGTTTCCTAAAATCCACCCCATGGTTAGTGTGGCTATTACCTTAATGGTGTTGCTTGGCTCCCTCAGCCTTCTCATAAGCTCAGCTAGCATATAAGGTATCGCGTTAGGGCTCTCAGCTCCTATGAGGCCCAGAGTAGCAATAGCCTTCCAATTAACAGCCTCCTCGTTGGATAAGCTGTCTAGCACGCTTGACGTTACAGCTCCAGCCTTTTCCGGGAAGCACTTACAGACTTCTATCACTGCTTCTAGGGCGCTTCCCCTTATGTTCTCGTTCTTGTCTCCGAGAGCTATTAACGCCACGTCTCCTAGAAATCCCTCAAGCAACTTGGCGTTGGCGTGGGAGATCGAAGCTAGTGCGTCCATGACGCTTAGCCTTACTTCTTCAACGTCGCACGACTTAGCCATGTCAACCAGCTGCGGGACATATTTTTCCACCAGCTCCGGGCTTACACCGCCTATCCATCCTATCGCCATGGCGGAGGCACTCCTAGCAACTTCGGATCTCGAATTAAGGCTATCCCCTATTTGATCCATAAAGGGTGCTATAAGTTCAGGGTTGCTTCCACCAATCCATCCCAATGTCACAACGGCGTTCCAAGCCAAGTCGCTGTCCTGAGACCTAATGCTTAAAACAACTTCAGGCAAGTGCCTCCTAACTATTTCGGGTACGCAATGCGACGCCCTTCCAACCACTTCTAGAGCGTTTCCTCTTACATAGACATGAGGGTCGCTAAGCGTCATTTTCAAAACGAGTGGAAACGCCCCCTCTACCACCTTATAGAACCGCTTCATTGACGCGTCAACCACAGTCAGCGATGCTACTCTAACTTCCGGGTCTTCGTCTCTCATTAGTTTCTTCAGTATTTCTAGGGCGCCCTCCTCGTTGCCGCTGAGCAGGAGTCCTCCTAGTTTTTCGAAAAGTTTTTCCTTCAAAAATTAGCCCTCCAACTTCCTTACTTAAGCTTCCTGACTTGCCCTATTGCCTTCATGTACTCCTCCGCTATCTCCTTTGCGACTGCGGGGACTAAGTAGCGGTCCATGTCCCCCTCCATCACGCTCTTCTCGGTACTCTTGGGTGAAAGCTTCCCCCTCATCTTTAACTCTGAAAAGATGGACTTAACTGTTCTAAGCGCGTCTTTAAATGCAAACTCCTTGCCTCTCTCCTTGATTTTTCGCTCTGTCAAATCTTTTATGATCTTGAGGGAAATAAAGTAAAACTTGGCTAATGCCTCCAGGGGCCCCTCCGTTACCGGCTCGACATGGCCATGCTCTGGACATGAGTTGCCTTTGATTGCCCGAGCACAGTATGGACAAACGGTCTTTCCGACCTCAGATCTTACGAATATCTTGCTCATGGCTTCCAGCTTTCTTGAATCATTTTCAGTCCACTCG
>JAHAWR010000183.1:2213-2355 GCA_018383835.1 Candidatus Jordarchaeia archaeon
CTCGATCCCCCTCGCCGCCCTCAACGCTATGGTAAGCTTCCTCTCACGTAAGCCTGTCGGGTCAATTCGCTCGTAAACTCCTCTCTTAGCCACCTCCTTGGCCTCAGCCTCCCTCTCCCTTGCCTCTTGGATGATCTCCACT
>JAHAWR010000185.1:0-760 GCA_018383835.1 Candidatus Jordarchaeia archaeon
CTTTGAGAACGAGGAGAAGTACAGATCGAATATAAATGAAAACGTGAAGAAGGACGGGACGAGGGTCTGGATCCACTGGTCCAACAGACCGATAAAAGACTGTAATGGTAAGTTGGTCGCGATACTCTCGATCGGGACGGACATCACAGACAAGATAAAAATGGAAAGGGTGCAGGAATATGAGCTGAAGAAGAGCAGGGCACTCTCCATGATCTACGACCTCCTGGTATCCCCAGATGTAAAGCTCGAAGACATAGAGTACGCTACACTTGAGGGGGCTATGGACGTCACCAGCAGCAGGGCGGGCTTCATCGCCAGACTCGGTCGCGGGGCAGACTGGGTGACCGAGATCAAGCTGATCCACGAGAGAGGCGAGGAGAGGGTAAAGAGGGCTATTGTGGCGCCCGGAGTCGAGTGCAAACTTCAGTCCTTGCTGGATCGCCTGCGGGATTCTGGGACGATCTGCGCGAACTCGCCGGAGGAGTACTCTCCCTTCTTAGAGATACCGGACTGGCACGTCAAGGTAGAACGCTTTATAGCCGCCCCGATACTCGTCGCCGGCGAAGTGGTTGGCGTCCTCTCGGTCGCGAACTCCGAGAGGTATTACAGCGTCCAAGACGTCGAGCTAGTCTCTGATGTTTGCCGGTACTGTGGTTTCGCATTGCAAAGGGTGGGGTACGAGAAGGAGCTTGCCCTCAGGGAGAACCTCTACAGGACGCTTTTCGAAATAGCCCCTGTGCCTACTGTAATAGTTGAGGGC
>JAHAWR010000185.1:855-2325 GCA_018383835.1 Candidatus Jordarchaeia archaeon
CTACCCTGAGGATATACCGAAGATGGAGTCCTACAGGGCCGAGAGGCTCGCGGGGCGCCGTGCGCCGGACTCTTATGAGTTCC
Organism: Candidatus Jordarchaeia archaeon; assembly: GCA_018383835.1. Classification (GTDB taxonomy): domain Archaea; phylum Asgardarchaeota; class Jordiarchaeia; order Jordiarchaeales; family Freyrarchaeaceae; genus DTBI01. Next base: position 939 of record JAHAWR010000185.1, read on the forward strand.
GCTTTGTCGATAGGCTGGGTGGCGTCCGCGAGGTTCTTGCTAGCGTGGCCCTCATCCCTGGGACGATGAAGACTGTCGCGTCCCTCGTGGACATGACCGACCTCAGGAGGCTCCATGAAGACCTGAAGAGGAGCAAGTCAGAGCTCGAGAAGTACTCCAAGCACCTCGAGGAGCTAGTCGAGGAGAGGACCAGAGAGCTGAGGGAGAAGGAGAGGCTAGCAGCCATAGGACAAGCAGCAACCTCAATAGCCCATGATCTGAGGAGCCCCCTGCAGGTGCTGACAAATTCGGTCTACTTAATCAAGATGGGCATATCAAAACTTCCCGTCCCAATAGTTGATCAGCTCAGGAATTTGGGTGTGATGGAAAGTTTGAGCATGATAGAGAAGCAAATAGGCTACATCAACAAGATCCTCTCAGATCTTCAAGAGGTATCAAGACCAATAAGGCCTAACCTCAAAAGTATCGGCTTAGAGGGACTCATCCAAGAGAGCCTCCAATCGGTCACGGTTCCGACAAACGTTGAGGTGACTGTCCGCGATGGAGGGGTTGAGACCAAACTTGACCCGTACTTAATGAAGAGAGTTCTGGTGAACCTGATCGAGAATGCAGTTCAAGCTATGCCCAATGGTGGGAAACTAATGATCGAGACCTCAAAGACAGACTCGGAGGTGTTTATCACCATAAAGGACACAGGTATGGGTATACCAAAGGATGTTCTCGAAAACCTCTTTCAACCCTTCTTCACCACGAAGACCAAGGGAACGGGCCTCGGTCTAAACACTTCAAAGCGCATCATTGAGGCTCATGGAGGGGCGATCTCTGTGGAGAGCGAGGTTGGTAAGGGAACAACGTTCACAATTAGGATTCCTATTAAACAATGAGTGAGTAATTGGTGGAGCAGATGGATATGGTTATGGAAATCAGAGGTTTTTTAATCGACTTGGATGGGTGCGTTTACAGGGGGGAGAAGCTAATAGAGGGGGCGGACTTGGCCATAAAGACCTTGAAGGGCGCCGGACGAAAGATCCTGTACTTGACGAACAACTCCACCAAAACCCCTGAAGAATATGCCCTTAAACTGAAGAGGCTCGGTATAGACACAGACCCTTCGGAGGTATTGACCTCGGCGGTTGCAACGGCGGCATACATGAGAAGGTTTGAGAGGGGGCCGTGCTACGTAGTTGGAGAGGAGGCACTGAGAGTGGCGCTCCTCAACGAAGGATTCACAATAGTCAACGAAGACGAAGCAAAGAGCGCAAAATATGTGGTGTGCGGTCTTGACAGGCACCTCACCTATAGTAAACTGGTTGCCGCCTGTGCTGGTGTACAGATGGGCGCTAAGTTCATAGCGACTAATACTGATCCCAACCTCCCAGTGGAGGAG
>JAHAWR010000182.1:0-2207 GCA_018383835.1 Candidatus Jordarchaeia archaeon
GTGTGGGACTGCAACGAGAAGAGTTTAGATGGCTTCAACCCAGAAATAGGATGGATAAGAGTTGATCTTAGAAGGCTCTTCCACATACATAGGGTTTATGAGTTGAAGAGGCGGAGGCTGCAGAGTAAGGCTTCGAGGAAGCAGTCCTTGAGGAGAGTTCTAGAGAAATACTCGAATAGGGAGAAGAACAGGGCAAAAGACTTTATTCATAAGGTAACGAGAGTGATTGCTGAGGCGTTTAGGGGCTACGTTCACGGCTTCGAAGACCTCAACAAGGAAAAAATGTTCAGAAAGTCGAGAAACCACAACAGGAAAATTGCAAAAAGCGATTGGAGAACTATAATCAGTTTAATGAGCTACAAGTCTAGAGTCCGGCTTTTAAACCCTCACAACTCGAGTAGGAGGTGCTCCAGTGGGATGGTTAATGCCCCGAAAGGAGCACTCTACGAGTGCAAGAGCTGTGGGTTAAAGATTGATAGGCAGCTTAACGCATGCTTAAACCTATATCTTCAGGTGGAGGGTCTTCCCCCATCTCAGAAGCTCTTCAATGAGCTTGTGAGGGGGTGGGGTGGGTTTGCCCTGACGGGGGGAGAGGCTGATGCAGGCTCCGATGAACCCGTGAGGAGCTTTAAGGCTTGTGAACCCCAAGGACTAAGTATGGATCAACACTTACCCATACTTAGTCTGGAACCCTTTGGCTGAGTTTCTCATGCGTGCTCTAGCACGTGCTCTAGCGAAGTGGGCTTACAACTCTTAGTTCTCCATCTGCTAGCTCGCCTACTTTGGCGTCGACCGGGATGGTGTAGTTTGCCGCGGAGAAAAGGCTTAGCACTCTCCCCTTGAAGTACCATTTGAACCCCTGCGGGAATGCCTCATGTGCCCTTACCATGACTTCTACGCCGTTCCTGTCAGCGAACTCTATGAAAGTGTCTTCGCCGAAAACGTATATTCCCGGACCCCTCGGGCTCGGGCTGAACCCCCTAATCCCCTCTTTTGGGTCGTTCCATAGTACCTGGAACCCCACCGGGTCGTTTACGTCCTCCTCTCGGGGAAGCTTCTTCAACTGGTCGAGCTTCTCGAGCCCCTTGGCTATTCCTCCATGAAGGCAGAGTGTTTCTCCGTTGAGCATGCAGGCGTAGGGCAGGAAAGCAAAGATGAACGCGTAGACCTTGTAGAAGGCTGTGTTGTACCTCCTCGACACAGAGTCCATGAAGCCGTAGTACTGGTTGGTGAGCGGTGTCTCATGGTTCCCCCTAAGCAGTATAACCTTGTCAGGGTACTCCAGCTTTAGGGAGAGGACGTAGTTTATGTTTCCCACCTGCTCGCCTCCCCTATCAACATAGTCTCCGAGGAAAATCAGGAGGTCGTAGTTGGAGGAGAGGAACTTCTTGGCGGCAGCCATGGTGGAGAACAAATCCCCGTGCGTGTCCCCGACGAAAACAACTCTTTCGCCCTCAACTTCGAGGTATGGCGCCTCACTATTCATCACCTCTGCAGCCTCGTAAACCAGCTCCTTGACCTCGTCCTCCCTGAGCCTAGACGCCAGCCACGGGTTCTTAACAACCTCGAAGCTCTTCGTCAAGCCCGCCCACCTCTCTCAAAGAACGTCCTGACCATCCTTTCCACGGTCTGGAAGGGGGTTCTCGGGTCAACGTAAGTCGTCCTCTCAGCAAGCCACGGTGAAAGCCTCCTCCTACTCTCCCCCCAATTATATCTCGCATCCAGCAGGACACCAACAGCGTAGTCGTCTTTGTGCCTCCAGACTCTTCCAAGAGACTGATTGACCGCGTTGAATGAGTGGTCAAGATACCACTTTCTCCCCATCCCCTTCTCCACTCTCTCATAGTACTCTTTCTGAGCCATGACTCTAGGGTCTGAGACGTTGGGGTATGGTATCCCCACCATGATGACCCCCCTCCCTGCCTCATCGGGAAAGTCGGCTCCCTCACTCAGCTTCCCCCTCACCACGGCGAACAAAACCGCCCTGCTCCTCTCTGCCTCCCTCCTGTAGGACTCAAACAGGGAGGATGTGCTACCCGCTGACTCTATGAAGACCGCTGCGTCCATCGATCCCAGAACACCATACGTGCTCCAAGTGTTTAGCATCTGGTTCATAACGTGGTAGGCTGGGAAGAACACTACTGTTCCGTTCGGAATATTCCTCACTATCTTCGCGACAGCTTCCCCATACTCCAGGATTGTCTCCT
>JAHAWR010000182.1:2221-2363 GCA_018383835.1 Candidatus Jordarchaeia archaeon
TCATACTTCGTGGTGAGGGTTCGACCGCTAGGCCCCCTTCCAACAGCTAAAACCATTATGTTCTCCTTGGCTATAACTGAGGGGTAGCTCTTCTTGAGAGATTCTGGGACACCTAAGCGGGCAGCCACCCCGTCTAGGGGGG
>JAHAWR010000034.1 GCA_018383835.1 Candidatus Jordarchaeia archaeon
AGCTATCACTAGTGGCAATGATGTATCCTAGAGGGAAAAACATTAAGGCTAACCCTGACACCATAGCTCACGCTTCTAGGCTGGGAGCTGAGCTGGGCGCCGACGTAGTCAAGACGCCATACACCGGAGACCCGGAGACGTTCAGAAAGGTTGTTGAGGGGTGCCCTGTCCCCGTAGTGATAGCTGGGGGGCCGAAGGCAGAGACTGACGCAGACGTACTCAGGATGGTGAGGGGAGCCATGGACGCCGGGGCTGTAGGAGTGGCCATGGGAAGGAACGCTTTCCAGCACGAGAACCCCGTGGCAATAGTTAGAGCTGTCGTAGAAATAGTGCTGAACGATGTGGATGTGGAGGAGGCTGCTGAAAGAGCGGGGTTGAAAATTTGAAAAAGGTCATCCTTAAGCTGAGCGCACCGTGGAGCACTGCGAAAGAATACGCCGTGGAGGCGCTGATGCACGGCATCAACGCCTTCTACACGCCCCCGGAAATAGTGGACAAGGTTAAGTCCCTCGGGTCGGTTGAGGTGCTGTCAGAGGGGGGCGGAGCGGACATAGTGGTGAAGGCATTCGACGACCGTGTACAGCCTGAGGAGGGGGTCATTTACAGGGTTAAGGTAACGAGAAAGGAGGATGAGGAGAAAGTTTACAGCTTGGCGAAGGCCGGGGCTCCGGCTGTGATCGTTGAAGCCGAGGACTGGAAGATAATACCGCTGGAGAACATAATAGCGAGCATTCACAAGACGAACACTGAGCTTTATGCTGAGGCGGAGAGCGTCGACGAGGCACGGACGCTCCTCCAGACACTTGAGCTGGGAGTGGACGCCGTCATATATGAGCCGAAGAGCACTGGTGAAGTAGCTGAGCTCGCTAAGCTTGTTCAGAGCAAGGACGTGATGCCTCTCACAGCGGCTGAAGTGATCAACGTGAAGGAGGTTGGGATGGGCGACAGAGTGTGCGTTGACACGTGCTCCATACTTGAGGTCGGAGAGGGGATGCTTGTCGGCTCCCAAGCAAAGGGGCTTTTCCTTGTTCACAGTGAAACCCTAGAAACGGAGTTTACTTCCCCTAGGCCATTCAGGGTCAACGCTGGCCCCGTACACTCGTACACCCTGTCACCAAACGGAAAAACAATGTACCTCTCAGAGCTGAAGGCTGGAGACACTGTGCTTACCGTCAATTACAAAGGAGCGGTAAGGGAGGCGGTTGTTGGAAGAGTAAAAATAGAGAGGAGGCCCCTCATCTTAGTTGAGGCAGAGAAGGACGGTGAAGTCTTCAAGGTCATACTTCAGAACGCCGAAACGGTGGCGCTAGTGGGCGAGAATGGAGAAGCCCTCTCGGTTTCAAGGCTTAAAAAGGGCGACAAAGTTCTAGTTTACTTAAGCCATAAAGGAAGACATTTCGGTAAAAGCGTGGAAGAAACCATAATTGAAAGGTAGAGGCAAAGCACAACTGCAGGTTGCAGCTTAGTTTATGCGGCTACCAAGCTTCCTTAGGAAAGCTTAGTACCTTTGACTCGATCCCCAACTTTTTGAAGGCGTTAAATATGGTTGAGAAGGCTTCTTCTAGGCTATTTCCTATAAAGAACATGTGGCCACCGCACCCCTCGTCGCAGTCGCTCGAGCCAAATCCCCTGACCACTATGGCGCCGACAGCCTTGAGCGCCTTTGAGACAGCGTGCTCCAGCCTGGTGCCGCTTTCGGCGAAGAAAACAGCCGCAACCTTAACCTCGTCGAGGGATGTCACGTAGTCTATGTGCCAGAAGATGAGCTTCGAGTTTGAAAGATGCCTCCTAATCCTTCCAAAAAGGCTGCTCGCACCTCGCCCCATACCTGAACCCACGTAACCGTAGTAGCCGAAGTTAAAGCGTACTTCACCCAAGCTGCCAACTCTCACGGCAACATCCTTCAAGAAGCGAAGGACAAGTACGTACACTCCCCTTAAGCTTCCCAAGTAACTGTCGTCTTCCACCATCACATCCACCACTTAAGCTTCAGACCTCTGCGAGCAAAAGAAAGACTTCTAAGATCGGGTTGGAAGCCTCCTTTTAAAATAGAAAAAGGAGGGATTTTTACGTTTTCTTTTCGACCATAAGTTTTCTTCTCTCCTCAAGCAGACTGTGAATCTTTTCCCGGTCCGCTGGATAGTACCTATACGCTAAAGTAAACAGGAGGAGGCAAACGGTCCATGGCACAACTGTGGTGAAGAGCATTGCCGAGGTTAAAGCCTGCCCAGACGCGTAAGCCGCGAGTATCCATGTCGTGACGCCGGCAAACCCGTAGCCTCCGAGGACGGGTAGCCAGATGTAGGCGTAAGGCGACATCCACTGCATGAAGAAGCCACCGCCTAGAACGTCCGCCATCCATCCTGCTAGCAAAGCCCCGAAGGCTGAAAAGCCTGCCTCGAAGAACTGCTCTATAGCAAACGCTGTGCCCCTAACTTCAGGCTTGGTCACGTCAGCCACGATCGGCTGGACAGCACCTGTTCCAGACCAGCTTAAGGCGGTGCCAGTAATGAAGCCCATGACGGCGTACCCTAAAGCGTCCAACTGAGCTGTTAGCACTATGGCTGTGAGAGGGATCCCCAGAAATATCGATATTTGAGCTGTAAGTATCCGCCCCCTATTCGGGTTCCACTTATGCATTCTGTCCCCAATATACCCGCCGAGCGCGTTTCCTATACCTACACCCACGACAATCAGTCCGAAGACAGTAGTTGCAACTCCGGGGGGCTGGTACTTTGCCGTCTCAAGCCAGTGGATGAGCCAAGCAGAGAGCACTGTCCATGGAATGACGCCCGCGATGCCTTGGGCAAAGAGCACAATCATTGTTGGAATTTTAACTATCTCGAGAAGGTCTTTCCTGGATATTTTATATACGTCACTCATTTCCTTTACTGGCAGTCCCTCAAACTCGGCTTCTGCGGCCCCCTTAGGCGGCTCCTTCACAAGGAGGAATAGTACCAGAGATATTGCTAGGCTTAATGCTCCTACTATGATGAAGCCCCTTCTCCAGCATCCTAGAAATACTGTGAACTTGGCGTTCGCATCCAGTATGAGGAGGCTTGTTAAAAGCTGGATTCCGCCTGGTGTGAACGCAAGGAGTGTAAGCTGGGTTAAGTCCGACTCTATTCCGCCTGTTAGGCTCGGCGCATCTAGCATGCCCAGTATTGGAATCATGACTGCAATTCCCAAAATTCCTATGAGTGCGAAGATGCCGAGGGCTTTTCCTCTCTCCTCTCTAGTGTAGTAATCGTTTATTATTCCGAAGGAAGGCGCCAGTATTGATGCGAGCCCTATGCCCGTTAGGATCCTCAGGATCAGAAGCTGGTTGTAGTCTTGTGCGAAGGCTAAGAGTATGGTGAAGATGCCCCATATGATGCATCCTGCCAGCAGGATCTTCTTCCTCGAGTACTTGTCCGCCAAGTAGCCCCAAATAGGAGCTGCAACAGTGTAAAAGACCGTTCTAGAGAACACGACGAGACCCATCATAGTCCGTGGCTGAGCGAGCTCCCTTGCTATGGACGTAATGTATACGGGTAGGGTTTCTAGGTCTGCTTGGTGAACGAAGTTTGCCAGTCCAAGGGACAGAAGTGTAGTCTTACGGTTACTCGCTTCACCTCCAGACAAAGGCCTTCACCTAAAACACCTTGTTAAAGGAGAATTTGTTCTTAAATTCCTAAAATTTTTTCTATCCTGAACCGCATCGAAGCTGTTCAATGCAAAAAGCGTTTGAAGGACACGTTTACCCCTCAGCGTAACTTTGACCACTCATCCTCTAAACTAGAGTCGTTATTGCCGGATCGCTTCATCGTGTAGGTCCCGGGATTCAAGGGAAAAAAGCAAAATGCTTAATTTTAATCTATCTCAAAGCTAAAAGCTTGTTGCCCTAAAACTTTGTGAATTTTTAGAGGAAGTTATGGGAAATTGGGTCATTAAAAACATGCGACTAAGGTTACGCTTTTAGAAAGGTCATTTTTAAGGAACTTTTTGTTTTGCGGCAGTGAGATTTTGATCGTGCTTTCACGGCTTAATGTTTGGGTGGGTGGCTGAGTAACTTAATTCATGTTTCTTCGATTAGCTTGTCGAGAATGTAAAGGCTTGATAGAGCGTTTATTCGTCCCTGGAGGTTTGCGACTGCGACTTTTACGAGGAGCGGGTTTTTTACTGCGGCAAGGACAAACAATTTGTCCGTTACTTTCATGAGGAAGCTGTCGTTGTCGTATATTTTTTCTCCTGTTTTCATCTCGTGCAGGGGGACGTTTTCGTATTTTTTGAGGACATCATCCAACTTCCCCTTCATAGCCCAAATTCTGAACTTCAAATCTATTATTGCTATTGCTGAAAGAGGGGTGCTGCCAACGTTTAATTCAACAAGCTTAAGGAAGTCTTCTAGGTTGTCTTCGCCCAAGGAGCAACCTACCTTTAAAGCAACCATAACCAAGAAGCCCCCGCCAGTTCCTACAAATATGGATATCACTACTAGGTTCTTTCTGGGAAAATAAAAGCTTTCTAATAAAAATGACCATTTATTGGGAAATATCTGGTTTTTTATTGTTTTTTCGCAATAAATATTCGCTTATTTCACGTATTTTTCAGGGTTCTCGTCGAACGCCTTCTTGCATCCCGGCGCGCAGAAGTAATAAGTTTTTCCTTTATATGTGCTTTTCCACCTAGCTTTCCCAACATCTACCTCCATCTTGCAGACAGGGTCTACAGCTCTCCCCAAAACTTCCACCTCCTTCTCTTTCAGTTTGATTCTTTTGAGGAGGAGCGAGTTGGACACAACAGTGACGGAGCTTATGGACATTATGGCGGCAGCCACGGCTGGAGGTAGTAGTAGAGGGTAAAGGGCGCCGGCCGCTAGAGGTATTGCTGCCAAGTTGTAGATGAAGGCCCAGAAAAGGTTCTGCTTAATCTTGCCCACCGTTTTCCTGCTCAGCTTAATAGCTGAAACAACGTCCCTCAGGTCGCGTTTCACGAGTACTATGTCGCCTGTTTCGATCGCCACGTCTGTGCCTGAACCCATAGCTATTCCTAGGTCTGCTTGAGCAAGGGCGGGGGCATCGTTCACTCCGTCGCCGACCATGGCAACGATAAAGCCTTCGTCTCGAAGGCGTTTCACTTCGCGTGCTTTATCTTCGGGCAGAACATCACTAAGCACACGCTCGATCCCTACCTGCCTAGCCACGGCCCAAGCTGTCCTCTGGTTGTCGCCCGTCAACATGACAACTTCTAATCCCATGTTCTTAAGCTCTCGAACAGCGTCAGCTGAGTGTTCGCGCAGAGTGTCGGCTAAAGCTATTAGTCCTTTAACCTTTCCGTTTTCCGCAACAAAAAGGACTGTTTTTCCCTCATTTTCAAGCTGCTTGGCCTCTCTCCTAATCCACTCGCCCAGCTCAGCATCTTCCATCATTTTCTTGTTTCCCACGGCCACTGTTCTTCCGTTAAGTTTCGCCACCACGCCTTTACCGGGGTAAGCTCTAAATTCTTCGGCTTTAGGAACGTTGACGTCTAGCTCCATGGCTTTTCTAAGTATTGCCTCTGCGAGTGGATGCTCGGATCCTTTCTCGACGGCTGCTGCTACTTCAAGCACGTCCCCCACGATGTCGGTTACCTCTGGTTCCCCCTTAGTTATTGTTCCAGTCTTGTCGAGCACAACAACGTTTACCTTGCATGCCTTTTCCAGAGCTTCGCTGTCCTTTATAAGGATCCCGTTTTCTGCACCTTTCCCCATGCCCACCACTATAGCTGTCGGAGTAGCGAGACCAAGAGCGCAGGGGCAGGAGATGACTAGAACCGCCACCATGACTAGGAGGGCGAACGTAGGCGACTTCTGCCCTACAAACACCCAGTAGAGGAAGGATAAGAAAGCTATGAGCAGTACTAGTGGAACAAAGATGGACGCCACTTTGTCAGCTAGTCTTTGCATGGGAGCCTTAGAGCTTTGAGCTTCCTCCACCAGGTCTATGATGCGCGAGAGCACCATGTCCTTGCCGACTTTCTGGGCCTCAACTATGAGGAAGCCGTCCAAGTTTATTGTTGAGCCTATGACCGCGTCGCCGGGCTTCTTCTCGACGGGCATGGACTCCCCGGTTATCATGGATTCGTCAGCAGTTGAGTGCCCTTCTCTAACGACGCCGTCCACAGGGATCTTTTCACCTGGCCTGACGACGAGCAGGTCTCCGACGGCGACTTCTTCCACCGGAACCTCTACTTCGATCCCATTCCGGAGCACTGTAGCAGTTTTCGCTTGCAGTTGCATCAGCCGCCTCACGGATTCTCCTGCCCTTTTCTTGGCTGCATCCTCCAACAGTTTCCCTAGTGAAACGAATATGATTATCATGGCGGCCGTGTCGTAGTAGAGGGGGCCATGTGTTACGAACGTGGCCAGCATACTGTAGAAGTATGCGGTGGAGGTGCCCATCGCTATTAGAACGTCCATGTTTGCAACCCTGTTCTTGAGCGAGTAGTATGATCCCTTATAGTAGCGGTATCCTCCGAGGAACTGTATTGGGGTCGCAAAGGTGAAAAGGACAAATGGGTTACTCAGGATTTCAGGTACTAATGCGGAAAGGAAATCCATGCTCCCGAGTACGAGGGGGATTGCGAGTGCAAGAATAAACGTGAAGAGAAACTTCTGCCTTCGGAGTACCCTAGCGGCTTCCTCTTCGGAGTACTCGCCGGCCACACTATACCCTGCTTCCTTAACTGCACGCTTTAAACTTGACAGTTTCGCCGGGTGAGTGTAAGTGATGGTTGCGCTTTCTGCCCCTAAGTTTACTTCCGCTGAGAGAACACCATCAACATTCAGCAATGCCTTTTCGATGGCTTGAACACAGGTGGCACAGTGCATACCTCTAATTCTGAGGCGAACCCTTTCCTTCTTAACGTCGTAGCCTGCTTTCCTGATCTGAGAGATTATGTCTTTCAGTTTAACCTTTGACTCATCATAGGTGACAGCCGCGCTCTCTGACGCAAAACTAACCTCAACACTAGAGACACCATCTAGACTGCGTAAAGCATTCTCTATTGAGAAGGCGCAAGCGGCGCAGTGCATGCCCTCAATGGGAATCTTCTCGCTTCTCATCAAAACCACTTTCATTGCTCAAGGAGCCAGCACGTCATTCACAATTGTTAAACATCCACATGATATAAATGTTTTCTTTAAATTAACCATCAAACTAAAATCCTGATTAAACTAGCAGTTGACGGAAAAGTCCTGATTTGAATGTAAGAAACGAGAAGGAGTGGCTGAGGCTAAAAGGCGTGGGGCTAAGCTACTCTGACGCTTGTGAGAGATGCAACAATAGAAGGGAAAGCTACGTTGGCAGCGAAAAGGAGTTAAGGAAGGATGAGAGATATCAAAGCGGATATTTCCGGGCAGAGATCTTGAAATGAAGGGGGGTTCTCGTCTTCTTCGGAGGATGATGGTTTGATGTGGGAGGACGTGTTCGTTGATGTTGGTGGTGTAAGGCTCCACTGTGTGGTTCAAGGCGAGGGGAGACTTGTCATCCTTCTCCACGGGTTTCCAGAGTTCTGGTATTGTTGGAGAAGACAGATCCCGTTTCTTGCAAGGCACTTTAAGGTTGTGGCGCCAGACATGAGGGGGTACAACCTTAGCGATAAGCCAAGTGGGGTTGAAAACTACAGGATAAACTTACTCGTAGAGGACATAGTGGGGCTCATAGAAGGCTTCGGTGAGGAAAGGGCGTTCATAGTTGGACATGACTGGGGAGGCGTTGTGGCGTGGGCATTGGCTATCACTCGACCGGAATTTTTGGAGCGGCTGGTCGTGATGAGTGCACCTCACCCTTCTGTTTGGCAGGAGAAGGCTAAGGCTAGCGTTAGGCAGCTGCAGAGGAGCTGGTATATATTCTTCTTCCAGCTGGCTGAAGTCCCTGAAAGGTTTCTGAGCAGGAACAACTACATGTTTCTGAAAGGAACTCTGCGCTCGACAGCAGCCAACGCTAATGCCTTCAGCGAAGAGGACCTAGACGAGTACGTTAAGGCGTGGTCACAGCCCGGAGCCATAACCGCGATGATAAACTACTACAGGGCCAACATAAAGCCGGAGGTATTTATGGAGGACGTGAAGCTTAACTTGCCTAAGGTGAAAACTCCAACCCTAGTGATGTGGGGTGAGGAGGACTTCGCACTGACCAGAGAGGTTAGTGAGGGGACAGAAGAGTACGTTGACGCGCCCTACACTATAAGGTACTTTCCGTGCGGCCACTGGCTTCAAAACGAAATGCCTGAGACTGTGAACAAACACCTGCTGGAGTTTCTAGCAAGAAGCTGACCAAGTAATGTGACGCTACCTTAAGGCAGGAAATAAAGTGAACAAGCTATTTATATGGGGAACAAGTAGCCTTTGCAGCTTTCTGGCGGGTTAAGGTCTTCAACTCTGTAATCATATCTTTTGTGCGTTATGATTTCAGCGACTACCATTGAGCGGGTTAGCAAGTAGCATTCGGGCGTGCCATCGGGTCTCCAGAGACCTTCAAAACGCATTTTCTCACAGGCATCGAGGAATGGGCAATCACTTACTATTACACGGACGTTGCCGTCAACCAGCTTCTGAAATTTTACCTCTCCCGGTAGCCCCGTGTTTATGGAAACGAAGAGTTCTTCAGTCTTTGTTAGTGCCTCGTATGGGTCATCTGTTGAATTAATCAGCTGGTTTAAGACCCCTGAGTCCTCGAGCAGGCGTTTTATAGCTATAGAGGAAGCTGTTCTCGCAGTCCCCGACCCTCCCTGAAGCAGCTGGTCGGCTTTACTCATCCCGTAAATGAGAGCACAGTAGCTTTTAGGATGCTTCTCGATCTTGCTGAGCAGATAGTTGTTGAGCTGTTCTAGGTCTTCTATTCCGTCAGGTGTGCTTTCATCTAATGCTTCAGACTCAAACTTCAAAGCATAAGTCACTATGAACCGTCTGTAGACAGGGCCAAAGGTTTCCACGATCTTGTCAGCAACGAACTTAACGGAGAAAAGCATAAAGGCAGGGTTTAGCTCGCACCTGAAAGACTTTTCCATAACGACGCCATAATTCAAAACAACCACCACTAAGCTCCCTTAAAATTGCAATATGTTAGAAGAAATATAAAAATATTTCCAAAGCAAAGTAAGCGAAATTAAGCGAAATGAAGAAATCGCAATAAAATATTTAATTTCCGACTCAAATCATAAAGCAAAAAACAATCCCATTTTCATAGTAAATGCTGTGCTTAAGTGTAGGGGACTGTTAATTACCTTAAAAAAGAAGGGCGACTCGCCATGACCACCCCGACTGCTGCCGCCACGAGAGCAGAACCTCCTTAACATCCAGTACTTCTTCGCCGCCAAGATGGGGGCTCATCCGTTCACCCCGAAAGCCCCCAATGCACAAAGAGGAGAAAACCCAACGTTACGGAAGTTAATGCTGGGCTGGAACGGTACGATGAATATCGCGACTCCTCCGCCAATATCCTGCTTATTGTTAGGAGGCATATCGAGCCGGCAAACCCGGTGCCGATTATGCTTCCCACAATGAAATGTGAAGGTGAGTGGTGTTCAGCCACCAAATCTCTTTTGCTGATGTGGATTGAGCCTTATGAAGCTCGCTGGGGGTTTGCTACCGTCTGTGGTGTTCTTGTAGAGTGCGGTTGACAGCGCTTAGCATGGGGTAAGTAAGCTCGCCAACCTAACACATCACAAAGCTACTTGAAGCTACTATCTTGCCGACTGTAGAGGAAGTTGAGCAGCGCTTTCTGGGCGTGAAGTCTATTTTCCGCTTGGTCCCAAACGACGGAGTGCTCACCTTCCAGCGTGTCTTCGGTTATCTCTTCGCCTCTGTGTGCTGGAAGGCAATGCATCAGTATGGCGCTCGGTTTGGCTAGGTTTAGCAACTCCCTGTTCACTTGGAACCTCGGCAGGAAGACTGAAAGCCTTTCGTTTGCTTCTGCCTCGTCGCCCATGCTAACAAAGACGTCTGTGTATACAACATCTGCCCCTTCGACTGCTTTTTCGGGGGAGTTGAGGATTTGAATTTCCGTTTCTGGTGGAGCCATAGCTAGGGCCGCTTTGACTATTTCTTCGGCTGGCTCGTATCCTTCTGGAGTTGCTACTCTGATGTTTACTCCGAGCATGGTGCACGCCAAAATGAGGGAGTTGCAGACGTTGTTTCCGTCCCCTACGAATGCTAAGGTGATACCATTTAGTCTGCCAAGCTTTTCTTTCACGGTAAGCATGTCAGCAAGGGCTTGGCACGGGTGCTCCATGTCGCTTAGAGCATTTATGACTGGCACTCCAGAGTATTCCGCTAGAGTCTCCAAGTCCCTGTGGCTGTAGACTCTTGCTATGATCCCGTCCACGTATCTCCCGAGCACCCTTGCTGTGTCCTTAAGCGGTTCGCCTCTAGCAGTCTGCAGCTCATCTCCGCGGAGGAAGATGAAGTCTCCTCCAAGCTGCCTCACAGCTACTTCGAAGGAAACCCTAGTCCTCGTTGATGGCTTAAGGAAGAGAGCTGCGAGCACCCTCCCATTGAGGATGCTGGAACGAACCCGACTTTTCTTGAATTTCTCCGCTTCACATATTATCTTCTTTAGTTCTTCAGGGGATATGTCCATTAAGGAAAGAAAGTGTCTAACCATGCTCTCTCCTTTCCAGCTCACACTATTCTCTCCGCGAACCACTCTGGGTCAAACTTTTCTAGGTCGTCATAACTCTGCCCCACGCCTATAAACATGATCGGTTTCCCTGTAGCGTAGGTTACCGATAGGGCTGCGCCTCCCTTAACATCAGCGTCAACCTTGGTTAAGATGATCCCGTCTATGCCTACTTCCTCGTTGAACCTCTCAGCTTGTTCGACTGCATCATTCCCCGTTAGCGCGTCGCCGACAAACACTTTGAGGTCGGGGTTTACGACTCTTACTATTTTCTTCATCTCGTCCAGTAGGTTTTTGTCCGTCTGCATTCTGCCCGCGGTGTCCACCAAGACGGCGTTTATGTGCCTTGCTCTCGCATGCTCAACAGCGTCCCACGCTACGGCGGCGGCATCGGAACGGTAGGACTGCTTTATGCACTTGACCCCTAAGGCTTTCGCGTGTTTCTCAAGCTGCTCTATGCTTCCAGCCCTGAAGGTGTCTGCAGCGGCGAGGACGCATGAAAAACCTCTCTTTTGGAGGAAGCGGGCCACCTTGGCCACGGACAGCGTTTTTCCGGTCCCGTTGACCCCCAGAAAGACCATTGTGAAGGGCTCACCGGTCTTCCTCTTTTCCTCCACGAGCTTGACGAGGTCTATTTTCCCCCCACTCCCCAGAACGTCTAGAACTGCCTCCCTGAGGGTGGCTCTAACCATGCCTCTCACGTCGCTGAACCTCTTAACCCTACCACCCACCAGCTTCTCCTTCAGGCTCTGAGTAATTTTCTCTGCAACCCTAAGTGAAACGTCATTCTGGAGGAGAACCAGCTGGAGCTCCCACAATATGCCGTCAAGTTCCTTTTCGCTGAGCTCCTTAACCGTAATCTTATCGATTACTTTTCCGACTCCTTCCCTAACCTTCTCGAACAAGAGGGGAACCCCTTTCCCTCGGTGAACTACTTGAGACCTTTTTCCTCGCTTATTTTCGCCGCTAACTCCTGTAGTTGTCTATTCAGCTCCCTAGCCCGCCTAACGGTAGCGTCAAGCTGCTGAGCTGTGGCCTGCAGCTCCCTCTGCAGCTCCCCCTGCCTCTCGCTGAGCTTAGCCTTAACATCATCTACGCTTTTCTCCATAACGACGCCGGCTCCGATTTGGAAGATGACTCTCTCCCTCTCAGCCACCTTGACCTTCAGAAAGGCCCCTGCGCCCAGCGAGATCAAAACCTCGTGTTCCGGGTCCATGCTTTTGATTTCCTCAAGTGCGAGGGTTGCCCTCCTCGTCTCCTCCAGCATCTGGTTCAGGAGTGCCAGCCTATCTTCAAGCACTTGGGCTTGTTGCTCGTAAATGTTAAGCTGGCTTAGGGTTGCTCTAAATCTCTGCTCGTTTTCCGACATTTTTTCACGTCTCCAAGCCTGAGAGAGTTCTAACTATCACGCTTTTAGCTTCCTCGGGACTAATAACATTTATTTGTTTAATCACCACGTCACGCCTCTTAACCTTATGCCTGCTACCTATGTTAGAATAGATTACTTCTAGGACGTGGTCCTTACTTAGGGCACGCATCTCCTCGCTAAAAGAGAATTTTCTCTTTTTCTTAGTGTAGTAACCATTAACCCTGAAGACTTTAACCTCGTCGCTTCGGCTCAAGGAGACACCTCCTCTAACCGATGTTCAGGATATTTATTAAGTTTTGAATTTCGGGCCCCGTTGTGTCCTCGCCGACGAGCGCCCCGACGGAGTTGGCGACCAAGCCTACCCTAACGTAGGGCATGCCACCATTAACTGTTCCAACATCAACGGATATGCCAAAAAGCTTTTCGAGGACCCTCAGCTCCTTGGACGTTGAGTTGGGGTGAACTATTACACCCTTGCCTGTAGCCACACCAGACGAGCCTACTATGGGCAAGTTAGCTATTGTTCCTCTCTGGACAGTAACATCTAGGGTTTCCTCTATGACTGCGATTGCGTCGTCTCCAAGTTCTGGGCTGGCAAGGCACGCCTTCTCGTTGGTCAAAACCACGTTCCCTATGGCGGTTAACTTCCCGGGAACCCTAGAGACATTAATCCCCAAAGATTTCCTGAGTGCTTCCAGCTCTTCGTCCAACGCGTAGTATGGAACCAGTAGTCCCTTCGGATTTCCGGCTGACAGTACACCCACCAGTCTGCTCTCGCCTATCAAACTTTTAACAGGTTTAACCTCTAGGTTCTCCTTTATCGCCCGGATAACCTTACCTGGGGTGTCAGGTGGAACGATGGCGTAGCTGTCCGTTGCCAGCATGAATGCACCTATGCTAGACGTGCCCTTGAACCTTATCCGTGTAACACCCAAGCTCAGTGCCCCTTCCCCTAGTCGGAGGCGAGATCCACTTTTACCACACCTTCCTTGTCCTTGACGGCTTTCACCCTAACCCTTCTTGGCGGCTTCTGATCCCCTCTACTCCAGACCCTCTCATTCAGGCGCTGCGATATGACAACCTTCTCGGCCTTCATGTTGCTTGCA
>JAHAWR010000189.1 GCA_018383835.1 Candidatus Jordarchaeia archaeon
GGAAGATTTACTACACGCATGTTTATTAAGATTTTTGACTTTATGTTATACGTCTTTTTTCAGCGGGTTGCCCGCTGCAATTGGTGAATCATGATTGTAGAGATTTGATGCTAAGACTGTTTCAGGAACTTGTCTAGAGCTATCGAGTTTTTACATTTATTAAGTATTTCCTCATCTTCGGTTATCAGCTTCAGGTTCAGCTTCTCTGCCACGTAGATATATGTAGCATCGTAAAACAGCAATTCTCTTTCAACCGCGATCTTCTCCACTTCTCTAAGATGCTCCACTTCTACTGAATAAGTTGGTAGTTCTCCTATTATTTTCGCCCATCGCTCCATCACACTCTCCCAATTTTTCACGTGCCCCAGCCTATACTCTTTCCGAACTATGTTTCCCAACTCGTAATTAGTCAGGTCGAGGATCAGCAGTCTCGGAAGTAAGGAGGCGGCTCCCCTACATAGCTTTCTGAGAAGCAGGTTAAGCGAAGTGCATAAAACAGCATCTACCTTTCTCTGCGGCATTCCTTCACTACCCTTACCCATTCCCCGTCATAGATCTCTCCCATTTCCTCCAGCAGCATATTGATTGCTTCCTCAAGCTTTCTCCTCTTAGCCTGTTCTACTGCATCGGCTAATGCCTTCTGACCACGCTTTTCAAGTCTATGCCCAATTTTTCAGCCTCTCTTTTTAGCTCCCGGGTTATTCTGATTGTAAGAACTTCTGAAGACATTATCTATTTGTATACTTAAACCTTGCGGCGCTAGGGATAAAGCTCATACATTTAGAATTCAATCATGACACAGCTTTTCCAGCTCCTGAATCCCTCCCGATATGCACATGTTGCTCACCGTCAAAGAGAGAAGGTTAACTGGAAAACAACAGCGGAAGCACAAAATTTTTCAGAAAAACGAAGGAGGATTAACGAAAAATCAACAAGCGACAAGTAATTTATAGAGCAAGCTTCACTAAGCTACTCAGAGAAATACATAAAGCAACATTCCGTGACATTAGCCCAACCGTTTAAAACCACGTGTAGAACAGCGGAAAATAAAAAGACCGGGGGAGAAAAAGATTGTAGGGGCCCGTGGCCTAAGTTAGATATGGCAGCAGAAAACGTGCACGCGCCGATTCAACATTTTACGCTTATAGAAAAATAGCGTTTTCTAAATATCATATAGTCATATAGTTCAATAACCAACTGCACCTTAAAATTTCTTTTAAGAAGGGAATAGCAGACATAGCATAGCCACTGGGGGAAGCACTGTCATACGGAATAGAGAAAGGAGATTTCTAATTTTAAAACTACGTTAAAAGCGCCATACCCCTCAGCCATTTCCGAAATCCTGCTGTTCTTTCAGGACGCTTCTCAAAACCATACGTAGAACGGCAGAAAAATATAAAAAGACCTAGAGAGGAAAAGAATAATCGGGCCCGTCGCCTAACCTGGACAGCATCGCCTAGAAATGGCGGCAGCCTCCTATCAGCGTGAAACTGAGAGCGAGCTGTAATGATCTGGGTTCAAATCCCAGCGGGCCCGGTTTCCCTCTGTTTCTGGGTTTTCTAATTTTTAGAGGCGTGGTCCACCTCTTCTATAAACGGGTCTTGTAAGAAGCTTGGTTTAAAATGCATCGTCTAAATGGTGTAGTAGGGTTTTTAACGTCTTACCGTATTTTTCTTGCATAGACGTGATGCATGAAGTGTTTGATTTCTGTTTCCAGCGCTTCGATCGCTAGGCTTGGAGATAAGAAGTATTACGATTTAATAGGCACTATAGGCGTGATGAAGAGGATTCTATCCGAGTCGGTTGTGGATGGTTTTGAGCTGCAGCTTGAGCCGGAATGGGATAGTGATAATCCTCCTTTGACTGACGGGGATCTTACAGATTGGACCAAGACACCTAAGTATACTGCTAGGGAAATAGTAGATGTTTTGGAAAGGGAAGCGTTGCCCATATTATCTGTACATGCGAGCAGAGACATTGGTAGTTATCTTTGCACAAGCCGGGAGCGCGATTGGGAGAAAGGGAAACAGGTTGCATACGATGCTTTACTTATTGCCAGCGAGCTGGGAGCGAACGTCTGCGTATTCCATCTATGGGATACTTGGGCCACTAGTTTCGACCTAAGCCGTATAGTAAAAATTTTCTGTGAAATTACACGTGAATTCCCCAGTGTGAAGGCTTCGGTAGAGAATATTCCAACGCATTTAGAGGGTTACACGCCCTTTGCTTTAGTCGAGCTTTTCGACTACGTGAC
>JAHAWR010000181.1:0-345 GCA_018383835.1 Candidatus Jordarchaeia archaeon
GTCGACGCGCCAGAACTCCTCGACGACCAAGCAGTAGGCGAGGAGACCCATACCTTGGCCGCCGTACTCCTCGGGGATGTGAAGGCCGACGAATCCCAAGCTAGCTGCTTTCTTCAGGAGTTCGAAGGGGAACTTTTCCTCCCTGTCGCACTCCTCAACATACTTGGGAAACTCCTTCTCAGCGAACTCCCGGGCGGCATCCCTGACGGCCTTCTGTTCCTCGCTCAGGACAAGTTCGCTCAGCATGCGCACACCGCCGCGGAAGATGAGGGAGAAAGGCTAAGCCTCCGTGAATCTTTTCGATACGAAGTCTGCGTCATAGTATTTCTTCTCGTAGCTTTCTAT
>JAHAWR010000181.1:369-2092 GCA_018383835.1 Candidatus Jordarchaeia archaeon
CAGAACCTCAACTGTCCCGTCTTCTATTTGGAGGGCTCTGGCGTCCCTGAAGAGCTTCTCTATTATCATCTCCTTGCTTAGCCCGTAGGCTCCGAAGACCTGCAGGGCTTCGTCGGCGACCTCGTATGCTATCCTCTTAGCGTAGACCTGCGCCATCCTGGCGTGTCTCGGCGAGGCGTCGAACGTCCTCTCCTCGAAGATTCTGCGGTGCGTGTACTCCATGGCTCTCCTCACGTAGTAGCGCGCCGACTCAACCTTCTCGAACATCTTGTAGAGGGACAGCTTGATGTTCTTGTGCTTAACGAGGGGGACGCCGCCCTGCACCCTCTGCCTCGCGTACCTCAGAGCCTCCTCGAAAGCAGCCCTAGCAAGCCCCACAGAGTATGCTCCCACAGCGCAACTTGTGAGGCAGAGAAGTTGGTCGGCGAATATTCCGTAGAACGGCCCCGGCGGAACTGCAACGTAATCCTCCGGGATCCTCACATCGTTAAAGAAGAGTTCGCCTTGAGGGCAGTCCCTCATGCCGAGCATGTCAACAGGCTTCCCCTTATCGACGCCCTTAACGTTTAAGGGGACGATGCAAAACATTCCCTCCGCTAGACTCCTCCCCTCCTCAAGCTGGGCGTGAAGCCCGCAGTGTGTTGCTACTGGTGCGGCTGAGACCCAAGCGGACTTCTGCCCACTTATGACCCATTCCCCTCCCTCTTTTCTAGCTTTAACGTTCCCCCTGCCGAACTTCGCGTAATCCTCGTCCCTAATTATCATAAGATAGTCACTACCGTGTTCGGGCTCCGTAACCCCCCAGCACCCGTGAAGCCTGCACTCTGTATCGCTCATCCACGCTGAAACGAGCTCCATGAGCTTCTCGGAGCCTGTGAGCGCGGCGGCGGAGAAGGGAATGGAGTCCACGCCTATGGCCGTGGCGAGGCCGAGGCTCCCCCATCCAAGCTCCTCCATGATAATGTACCTCTGCAGCGGTGTAAGGCTTGGACCGCCAAGGTCTGGGGATATGTGGAGCTTATGGTACCCGAGCTTCTTCATCTCCCTGAGAACCCTGAAGTACGGTGAGGAGGGCTTCACCCTCTCCTCGGGTGGCATCCTGTCAAGTTCCACCGATGCTGGACGGACAACCTCCTCAACGAACCTGTGAACCTCGCTCTTGAGAAGCTCGTCCTCCTCGCTCAACTCGTCAAGATCAAGGTAAGACACGACTCTCCACCTCCCAAGAAACAAGCAGCCTGAAAGTAAATATGGAGGGGGAGGGTCTAATGAAGCTTTTGCCGCCTCCAGCGTGAAGCAGAAAAATAAGGAAAAACATGAGGTAGGGAGTTAAGGGCTAAAGTTTTTTTGGTTTCGTTGGGGGCTATGCTGAGAGGAAGCCTCCATCGACTGTTACAAGGGCTCCTTGAACGTAGATTGCTAGGTCGCTGGCGAGGACTAGGGCGATGCGAGCTATCTCGTCCGGGTTCCCCATCCTTCCCAAGGGTAGCCTAGCCGCGAATCTCTGCATGCTCTCCGTAGGGTCTCTCCCTTTCTCAATAAGTTCTTTAGCGAATCTTTCGACTCCCGGGGTCATTATGCCTCCGGGGAGGAGGACGTTGACCCTGAATCCTTTTCCGCCGTACTCCATGGCTAGAGACCTCGAGAGGGCGATTACACCCGCCTTAGTAATGTTGTAATGCGCCATCCCCTTTTCAAATGGTAGTATTGCCTCTATGCTGCC
>JAHAWR010000181.1:2222-2364 GCA_018383835.1 Candidatus Jordarchaeia archaeon
TGGGAGTATACTGCGGCGTTGTTTACGAGGATGTCTGGTTCCCTGCCTTCAAGCTTGCTCCATAGGGCGTCTATCTCATCCTTCTTGGAGAGGTGGAGAGTCGTGTCTTACCTTGATCTTGACGAGTTGAGCGAGGAGGACG
>JAHAWR010000198.1 GCA_018383835.1 Candidatus Jordarchaeia archaeon
ACTTAAACATTCCCGCCTCTTCGAGGCGCTGAAAGTCCATCCCCAGCCTCGCCATGTTCCTGAGGAAGTCATTCCTGTTCTCGTTGAAGTTCAAGTAGAGCCCAGCCTCGCCATACTTGGCCGCCCCATTATAGATGAATTGGGCTGCCGCGATGCTCTTACCGGAGCCGGGGGGGCCAGCCAGAAGGATAATGCTTCCGGCATCAAAACCCCCGCCGAGTACCTCGTCTAAACCGTTGATGCCGGTCCTAACCACTTTCTCCTCATCCAATTTATTCTCAGCGCTTACCTGCTCCTCCATCAGCCTTTCACCCATGGCTTTACGCTACTCCTTGAAGCCTTATCCCTCCCTCCGTTATTTCGAAGGCGTACTCATTTAGGTCGTGTCTTGTCCCCCGCATCTTCACCACCTGCATCTTCCTGACCCACCTGCCGCCCTCCTTCTGGAGGGAGAGCTTTACTACTCCGCTCGAGAGAAACTCCTCTACCCCGTACCTGCTGAGGGAGCCTTCTCCCTCAGGTATTTCGGTTACGACGAAGCTTGTGCACTCGAATCGCTCCAGCATAGAGTACACTCTGAACAGCAGCTCCCTCAACGCTTCAGGCTTTCCTATCCTTAAGGCTAGTGCGGGCACCGAGTCTAGGACAACCCTCCTCACATTGTACTCCTTTATCGCTCTGCCCATGAGCACGACCAAGTCCAAGTCTATGTTGGCGCTCCTCGGCTGAAAGTCCCTGTAAGAAGTGGTGGTCAACATGCCAGCCTTGGTGCTCGCAGCATCTATAACAATCAGCTTGCCCTCCTTCTCGTACTTTTCGAAGTCCCATCCAAGCTGCTTCATCTCCGCGTAGAGCCTGCGCGGCTCCTCCTCGCAAGTCACTAAAAGGCAGTTCTCATAGTTTCTGAGCCCCTCCATGAGGAACTGCATTGAAAGCGTCGTCTTCCCCGTGCCTGTGCCACCAGTCACAAGCACGCTTGACCCCCTAGGAACTCCTCCACCGAGGATCCTGTCAAGCCCTTCGACTCCTGTCTTCACCCTATCCAAAGTGAAACCTCCTCTTTCATTAGCCGCTGTGGCTCAACAAGTAAAGCCTCACCCATTTTTCCTTACAGGAGGAATTTACAATCAAAACAAATAAAATTTTTGGATAACATGCTCCCTCCAGAATCTGGCAACGCCGCTTCAATCTCAATACAGAAACAGCGTTCACTCATAAAGTATTAGCATGAGACTCTTCCTTTGGGAAAGCGCCGTAGTTAGTAGTTTCCAAGTAGGAAGGTTTAAATAGTTGTAAGTATAGATAAGCTACTAATGAGTGAGGGACTCTACACACTTAAAGAAGCCAAGAAGCTCCTTGCAGCCACCACATGGACAATCCAGCAATGAAATAGACAAAAAAATAAGATGTATTAGAACTATTGGGGTTGCCGACGATCTGACAACTATTCTCCTTTGCTGGAAGCTCTACGGAATGAGGAGCCATAGATATAAGGAGGTCGTTAGCGGTGTCAGAGTGCTCGTATCAAGTTAGATCCTACAAAGTAAAGCACAACTACGACGTTAAATGGTTCTTAGAGGCTTACAGGTGGCTATTACAGAGAGCAATCGATGAGACCTGGAAAAACATAACTTGGAAGGAGAAGATCGTCAAGAGGAGAAGGTTGATTCCGATAATTCCAAAGAGCAACGAATTCAAGCGCAACCTAAGAAACTTCTTGCTTAGAAACTGGGATTTCTGCGCCCACTACGTTGACTCCGCAATCAAGCAAGCATATTCAATTAAAGTCTTGGAGGAGAAACTATTCGAAGGGGAGAAGGGCGAGAGCGAAGCCAGTCGTGAGGAAGAAGTTCGTCAGAGTGAAGGGGACGCTGTATTCCTACAAAAACGGTAAGATCAAGATAAGCATTAGACCATTCGAAGAGCGCTTGGTTTTCGATGTCTCGAATGCTTGGTTCTGGAGTAGGGCTAAGGGGGAGATGGGGGAGCTAATCCTCAACGAGAAGTTCCTG
>JAHAWR010000187.1 GCA_018383835.1 Candidatus Jordarchaeia archaeon
AGCGTCTTCACCGATATCAACATCTTAGTAGCATCTCTAGGGCGTAGGAGCTCTTCTTCCATCAAGGAGGCTATGGAGTCTAATCAGCATATAAACCTTTCTGCCAGGAAACTGCTGACTACGGCGTTTTTGAGGAATTATTGCATCCTGCCTCGAGAAGAGTGGCGTCAACATAAAGGAGCTCCGAGCTCTTAAATTCATGGTGTTCGGTGATGCCCCCTTTGGCGTTCTCCTAGTCGTGCCTCCTCACTTTTCTCTCCCCCAATTCCAGAAGTTTTTTATTTGGTTCAAATCCATCTTTCGCCGAAAGACTGTTTGAGGGATTACTATGAGGAGAGTTGCCGTGGTTGGAGTGGGGCACTCGAAGTTTGGCAGGAGAGACGACGTCAACTTGGGGGAGCTAGCCTTCGAATCGATTAAGCCCGCCTTGGAGGACGCAGGGCTGGCTCCCGAGGACATACCCTTCCTTGTGGTCGGCAATGGCGGCTTCAGCGAGGAAACGCTCCCCGCAGTCGCCATAGCGGACTACTCCGAGCTGTATAACGCCGAGATGTTAAGGGTCGAGGCTGCATGCGCATCAGCATCTGCCGCTCTCGCGACGGCTTATCACGCTGTCGCCAGCGGAAAAGTAGATGTCGCCATGGCTGTTGGATGCGAAAAGATGACCGAGCTCGACACGCCATACATAGTCGAGCTCATAGGCAGAGCGGGCTTCTTCTTCTGGGAGTTCCAGCACTTCGGCTTAACTTTCCCCGGCTACTATGCACTTCACGCAACAGCCTACATGAACCAGTACGGCGCAACCGAGGAGCACCTCGCAATGGTCGCAGTTAAAAACCACAAGTATGCTGCAACAAATCCGTACGCCCAGTTTAGGCAGGAGATAACCGTCGAACAAGTACTCAGGTCCCCATACATAGCCTGGCCCTTGAAGCTCTTCGACTGCTGCCCAATAACGGATGGGTCTGCAACAGTCATCGTGGCGGCTGAGGAAAAAGCGAAGAAGTTGACCGACACGCCGATCTGGATAGAGGCGATAGAAGCATGCGGGGGCTCCGCAAACCTCAGCAAGAGAGAAAACTTCGTGGGGCTAAAGGCGGCGCAGGTGGCAGCAGAGAAAGCATTCAAGAAGGCGAAGATAACCCCTGATAAAATCGACGTAGCAAGCGTCCACGACTGCTTCACTATTGCTGAACTCATGGCGATGGAGGACATAGGATTCTGCAAGCGTGGTGAAGCCTACAAGTTTGTCGAGGAGGGACAAACATACATAGGTGGAAAGATCCCGATAAATGTCGACGGCGGCCTCAAGGCAAAAGGACACCCGATAGGCGCCACGGGGACAAGTATGGTCTACAGCTTAACCAAGCAGCTGAGGGGAGAGTACATTAAAAGCAACCAGGTCCCGATAAAGCACGGCTACGCCCTAGCCCACAACGTCGGAGGGACAGGACACTACGCATACGTAACGATACTAAGCAGAAAATAAGAGGAGGATGAGTTGGATGTCGAAGAAAGAGGAAAAGCCATTCATAACATCGAGGCCTCTTACGCTAGTATACAAGTTGCCGATAAGCAAGACGTTACCATTCTGGGAGGGACTCAAGCAAAACAAATTTTTGGCGACGAAGTGCAAGAAGTGCGATAGGATGACCTTCCCGCCACAGGCAGATTGCCCGAGCTGCTACTCCTCCGAGGTTGAATGGGTCGAGCTCAGCAAAGAGGCAGAACTGTTAACGGCAACGGCCATAATGGTTAAGCCCTCCTCATTCGCTCAAGAGGAAACATACATAGTGGCGGTCGCGAAGCTGAAGGAGGGACTGAAAGCCGTAGGGTGGCTCAAGGGAGTGAAGCCAGACCCCACAGAGCTCAAAGAAAAGATCAAGCCCGGAATGAAGCTAAAAGTCGAAACGGTAGTGCCGAAGGAAGGTAGCCCCTACTACGTCTTCGTCCCAGCATAACCCCCATCGCACCCTCTTTTTTCCCTTCATTAGTCCTCTTCTAAATTGGTGGGCATCAAATCCCTCTAAAGGATTTCCCGCTTTCTCTACCACATTCTTTAGGTGCCATCAAGATTCAGTTCAACCGATAATGTTCAGTTTAAATATATCCTTTGGGGTAAAATTATGGTCAAGACAATCACCATTAGGGATGACGTCTACAGGGTTCCAGACTAAGTATGGGTAAGTGTTGATCCATACTTGGTCCTTGGGGTTCACAAGCCTCAAAGCCCCTCACGAGCTCATCGGAGCCTACATCAGCCTCACCCCCCGTCAG
>JAHAWR010000035.1 GCA_018383835.1 Candidatus Jordarchaeia archaeon
AGTGGCACACCCCCAATTCGAAGGCGTGAGCCATAAAGGACGAGGCAACAACCAATGGCCTCTGAGACATGAAACATCACCAGAAGCGAGAATCCCCCAGCTTCAGCCGTGGAGAGTGTCAAAACCAAAAGGTAAAGTGAATCACACATACTCAGAAGGAAACCATTCAAAAGCACTTTGGTGATTGTTAACAAAAAATGGAAGTCATCAACTGAAATGGTTAGCGGAAAAGTTCCGCAAATACGTTCGAAAATGGAGGGGCGAAGAGCGCCTTCAAGGGATGCTTAGTTAAGGATGCTTAGTTAAGAGGGCTGAGAGTAGCTGGTGATGAATAACAACACCGACTTGCCGGTAAGTCTCGGCTTATCATCTGAATGCGGGTGGAACGGCGAAAACATCGCCGAACTACTTAAGAAAGGATCGTTTCCCCTTCCACTCTAATCGAGGAGCCAGAATTGAATTCAAAAAGCCGAGAACAACACGTAAAAGCAAACAAGACGTCCTAACATGTTAGCACCTGAAAACTTTAAAGGATAATAGCTAAAGGTAGCTAAAAAAGGTAGCTAAAAAATAGTGGTGGGCTGTTGCAAGGTGTTAAGACCGTGTGGTGGCGACTCACTCTTTTTCCTTTACAAACTTGTCCTTCAGTTTCTCGATAACTTGCGGCAGGGTGGTGTACTCTATTTCTTCAGGCCCAAGCCTGTGAGGCATGAATGGGCCGTGCCTCCTCATGTAGTCCGCTATCTGGTTTGCCAGCCTCCTCGCTTCGTCGAACGCCGGGTCGTCGAAGAGGTCTGCTGGTCCTGTGAGCTTGCCGTCGCTTACTTGGAATCCTAGTGCCAGTATTCTGGGCGGGCCGTCGAAGCGCGTGCACTTCGCGTCCTCCTGCGAGACGGGCATTAGGGGTCCATTGTGGCTCCCCCTCATCCAGCCAGCTACTAGGAACGGGAACGCGAAGGGCTCAAGGACTTCCCCCACTGCTGGTAGCCCGTGCTGGGCTCTCACGATAGCGCATGGGTCGTCTTTTCCCACGTACTTGCCGGCAATGAGGCTCAGCCTTGTCGTGGAGACCGCCGCAGCTGGTGTTCCATCTTTCTTGTAAACCTTCCTGACGACGTATCTCCCTGGGGTTCCTATTATCGCCAGTAAGTCATAGAGTTCCTCGGGGCATAAAAGCCTCACATACTGGTGCTCTATGATGTCGTACACTTCGAAGACGAAGCCGTCGTGCATCGACGGGTCTATTATTAGACCCGCAGTGTTGAATGGGTCAGCGAATATCTTGTACATCGGGAGGTTGAAGGCGCCCGGCTCGGTCTTGTCCGCCATGAAGCAAATTATGGGGTCTGACCTCCTCTCCTCGAACTCGAGCTCCGCCACTCCGGGCCCCATGCCTTTAACGTTCCCGGAGAACGTGTCCTTGAGCAGGTCTTGCCCGGCGGCATACAGCTTGAGTTCGCGTGCAATCTCCGCCGCCTTCAGGAAGGTGTCCCAGGCAAGCTTGTGGACGTCCGTGTTTAGCTCACCCCTCCTGTGGGTCATGATGAGCTCTAGGTCGTCTCCGCAGTTGGTCACGTAGTAGTCCAAGATTACCCCGTCGTCGACGCCTTTCTGTAAGCTATTCTCTGCGGCATCAATACATTCGTCGTAGACTATGTGGTGCCCCGCCAGCGAGCCAATGTCCGCCTTTATTATGGAAACGGTAACCTTAGCCACAATCTCTCCCCCTTCCAAAAAGGGTACTTTTAACATGGAGCTCCGCAGTCATATACCTTTTGGTGCGTGAAACTGCACGTATCCGTCCACTTCAAGCTTGGAAGCCCTCAGCCGTGCTGTTCTGGGCTTAAAGGCGCCCCACACCACTTGCAGGTTTTCAGTGGGCTGATGCTTCCGACCATTTCCGTAGTGCGTCCTCCAAGAAGAAAATGTTTTAGTGGCGGTCGGTGGCTTCATCTGACTTGGAAGGTGGCGTCGAAATGGATGGTTTAGGCATTGCTTTCGCAGTGCTGTTCAGCCTCCTATACCCCTTAGCCATATCACTTCTGGTATGGAAGTTGAGGTTCAGCGGCGAACCGCTCAAACCGCTATTGGTAGCTTTCTTAATAGCTGCAGTGCTGTTCTACGTCGCCTATATGCGTAAGGTGTACGTGCTCTTCCTTCAAGGGTGGTTGCTTTATGCCGTGGACTTGCTGGCTACAGGATTCATTGAGGAGGCGGCTAAGCTTCTCGTGCTACTAATCCCCATAGTTAGGGGCAGGATGACCTCGGGTAACGGAGTTTTCTACGGTCTGATGGTTGGCTTTGGCTTCGGAGCAGGCGAAGCCCTCCTAGTTCTGGTGAGCGCCTCCCTCTACATCTCCACCGCAATGACCCTGCTTCCAGTGTTGTACGTTCTGAGACCCATCATTTTGGAGTCCCTTCTCGTGGCAGAAGCCCCAGGATTCATGGTGCAGCTCATAGACCTCCAAATATCGACTTTATTCTCCATGCTTCTGTCTGTCACCTCCTTTGCCCCCCTCATTTTCTCGCTACCTTTGATAGCTGTTTACGAGCGTGCTATCGTTGTGCTTCTGCACGGTGCACTAACGGGCATTGTTGGGTTTGGGCTCGCCAGGAACCAAACGGCGAAATTCTATCTCGCAGCAGTCGGACTGCACATACTCGTCGACCTCATCGCCGTCTTGTACCAGCTAGGTACGCTGGCGAACGTTCTGATGGTCGAGGCGGCACTAACTTTCATCACAGCAGCAATCCTCCTCTACGTTGTCAAGAAAGGTGGCCGGCCAGCACAGCCAGCATAATGCACCATACGAGAACAGACGATCAGCCCAAGCTCTTTTTTCTTCCCTTCTTAATAAGCTCATTTTTACATAAACACATATCTTTATTTAACGCGTCGGCTTCATTTGAAGCATGTGTGGTTGCGATGCCGGCAGAGGACTTCTATGAGGAAGCCTTCTTTACAGGTAGAATGATTGCTCAAGCCGTCAGGTGGTGCCTGGAGAGAGAAGGCAACGTCATCGACGTCACGCTTCAGGGCATTTGGCGGAAAAGCGGCGAGCCGTTTAAGGGCACAGGCCGTCTTCTCGACGTTTACTCACACCCCCTCAAGAAGTGCCTTGTCGTTATGCTGGAGAGTGGGGTACTGGGGAGTAAACGCTTCGAAAGGGGGTCTGTCGTCACCGTTGGGGGGACACGGACTAGGTGTGACGTTCAGGCGTTGAACATTATCTTCAGGAATAGGCTTAGGAAGTCCACTCTTCAACTTAGGTTTTTTGACGGAAACAGGCTGGGCTCCGCCGTCAGGTGGATTCGAAAATCCCTCCCTCTGAGAAAGGTTTACGGCAGGGTGGAGGGCGTCTGGCTGCGGGGTGGCGCCGACTTTGTAGGCGAAGGGGAAATAGTGGCGGCTGAAGATAACCTCCTGAGAAAGTTCTTTGTCATGCTTTTGGATAAGGGACTCATAGGGGGGCGCGAAATCAAAGGCGCCATCGTTTCGGTAGGGTCAAGTCCCTCCCTAAGGTACCGCCTAGAGCTACCTGTAAGAATCTTCCTTTCTCTCATCGACCTCTACCTCCGAAGAATGCTAAAGGAAGCGTGTCTTCTCTCAAGACGGTGCGGTCTGGGCGTCATCCTGGATAGCAGAGGAGCCACCAGAATTAGAGAGGCCGCGAGCAACCTTATGAGAAACTCTGTTTCCCCCCTCCTTAGGCGGTCGGAGAACTCGGCAGGTGTTGATGTCGCCGCCAGCAAGGTGCTCCTCGAGCCGAAGCATGAGGTAGCCCTCCCCGACGAGTACATCCTGAGGGTTCGCGGCCTCACCGTTTCATATGGCAAGAAAGTTGTTCTAAGAGATGTCTCCTTCTCCTTGAAGGAAGGAGAGATCCTCGGAATAGTGGGCGAGTCAGGCAGCGGGAAGACCACTTGCATGAAGGCATTAATAGGGGAGCTGCCCCCCGACTCAGGGGAAATTCTCATATACGGTTTTCCTCCATCCAAGAAGGATGTCGTCGCCCCGCTTATAGGCTACGTCCCACAAGACCTCAGCAAAATGTATGAAACATTCACTCCAATAGAGAACATAGTCTACTTCGGGAGGCAGTACGGGATCTCAGAGGACGAACTGATAAAGAGGGGAAAGCGCATTCTCAAGGAGTTGGAAATCTTCCATAAGGGTAACGAAAAGGTTGAGACGCTGAGCGGCGGGGAGAAGAGGAGAGTAAGCATAGCGATAGCGCTCGTCCACCACCCCAAAATACTTTTTCTCGACGAGCCGACCAGCGGCTTGGATCTCGTGAGGAGGCACGAGCTCTGGAGCTACCTAGAGAAGATCAATAGGACGTACGGAACTACACTGGTAGTTATAACTCACTACCCCTCTGAAGCCGATTACTGCGACAAGGTTGCCGTGTTCGTGAAGGATAGAGGCTTTGTGGACTTCGGAACACCGAGAGAGCTTATTTCGAAGTTGCCAGGAGGCGGCTACGCCATAGGCATAGTGCTTGAGGAGGACGATCCTAGAGCCGAGGAAGTGATAAGGAGCACGGAGGGCGTCAGACACACCTTCAGGATAGGCCCATACTACAAGGTCATCGTGGAGGACGAGGATAACAGGGTGGCTCTCAAGCGGATTCTGAGCCGCCTCTCCTTGATGGGGATCAATGTTTACAAGGTTGAGCCAAGAGTTGAGCTCACATTTGAAGACTACTTCAGATACATAACGGGGGTTGGGTATGACGTCCATGACAGGTAGGGTTGCAGGGAGCATAACTAGGATCGCTGCCCTAATGCGGAAAGAGGTTGAAGGAATAATTAAGGACAGGATGGCTCTTGTAGTTCTGATACTCCTCCCAGTGATCATAACGTTCAGCCTTGGGGCATACCAGTTCAGGGTGCTAACCCTAGCCGACTACGCCAAGGTGGCAGTCATAAACCAAGACACGAGCATAGGGGACCCTGACTACAACTTCGCTAACGAGTTCTTCTGGGAGCTGGTGAATAACGCAAACGACAGCACATGTATAGTTTTCCTCATGAACGACGAGAACCTTGCAAACTTTCTGTTGTGGCGCGGCGACATAGACGCCATAGTAGTCATACCGTTTGGGTTCAACAGTCACTTGGCCAGCAACAGGGATCCTGAGGCTCCGATCCCTGTTCCAGCCTACATTAACGTCACACTTGACGGCTCGGACCTTGAGAGTCAGGGCAAAGTCATAGACTGCTTGACGAGCGCGATAGCAGACTTCAAGATCCACTTCAACTTCACAAAGGACGAGATTATCCCCGCATTGACGGCGGTCATGGGGCCGTCGAAGGAGCAGGGAATCGACTTAAGGGTCACTGTCCCCCTGATAGCCCCCCTCCTCCTTATAGGAGGAATAATGATTCTCACCAGCCAGTGCATAGTGGGCGACGTACCCTTGAGGAGGCTCCTGCTCACGCCTGCAAGCAAGTCCGAGGCGGTCTTGGCGAAGGTTCTCGCCTACCTGATAACCAGCATCATCCAGATAATGATAATAATGGGGATTCTCAGCCTCATATACCAGTACCAGCCGTTGGGATCCTACATTAACCTTGTCCTCAGCTTCCTCTGCGCCTCGCTCTTCGGAATAACGCTGGGAGTCTTCATATCCATCGTCAGTAACTCGCGTCTTCAAGCAAACCAGTACTTCATATTCGCATTTCTGACACTCGTCGTGATCGAGCTGGCAGTCCCAGTAGCGGACATTAAAAACGCCAGCCCCCTCCACATGGCTAGGGAAGCCATTATAAACGTCGCCTCAAGGGGGCTACCACTCTACTACGCTATGCCACCTATAATTGGCCTGCTCGCCTACAGCCTAGTCTTCCTCGCCCTCTCGATTGTGGCGTTCTCCGTGAAAAAGTCGGTCGTGTGATGCGCCATGTCTAGGGAGAGGTTCATCGAGCTTGAAGGGGTTCAGGTGCGTGTAGGCGGGAAAGTCATACTGGACGATGTCAGCTTTTACGCTGAGGAGGGCGAGATCCTCGCGGTTATAGGGGGGAGTGGGGCTGGCAAGACCACTTGCCTGAGAGTTATGACCGGGCAAATTCGGCCAGTCAAGGGTGTGGTGCGCGTCGCAGGCATAGACGTCGTGAGGAACAGGGAGGAGCTGGAGCCCCTCATAGGATACGTCCCCCAACTTGATGAGACGGGGCTGTACTACGAGTTTTCATCCATAGAGAATGCATGCCTCTTCGCCCGAATGTACGGTATACCGAGGAAGGAGGCCAAGCGCAGAGCGAAAGAGATCTTAGCGATACTGGGGCTCAGGGATGAGGAGCTAATGAAGAAGCCTGTTGGACGGCTCTCAGGCGGTGAGAGGAAGCGCGTCTCAATATGTGTGAGTCTAATCCACGAACCCCGAGTACTCTTACTGGACGAGCCTACAACAGGGCTCGACGCCCACCTTAGAGTGGACGTGCTAAACTACCTGCGGGACATAAATAAGCAGTATGGGGTAACCGTGGGGATAGTAAGCCACGACTTGGAAACAGCCGAGTTCTGCGACAGGGTTGCAGTTCTCGATAGGGGACGCGTCTCTGTCTTCGGAGAGCCGAGAAGCCTTGCCAGCAAGGTTAGGGCTGGACACGCCTTCACGGTCTCGTTTAGCAAGTTAAACGAAAGCGACGTCTCGAAGATAAAGAACGTGAAAATAGTTACCGGGGTCTTGCAGGTTGGGAGGAAAACACTGAAAATATTTGTCAGGAGGGTCGAGGAGCCCCTCAACGTTCTGCTCAACGAGCTGGAGAGAGCCGGGTTAACCCCCGTGTCCGTGACGTCCAGCAGCATAACTTTCACCGACTACTTTAGGATAGCCGCCACGGAGAAAGAGGGAGAGTCATACTTTCCACAGAACACTAAGCCTGTTTAACCGTTGTCGAGTAGGAACATTAACCGTCCGCATCTCGGGCTTTTACAGGGGTTTCGAGGCCACCAAGTGTTCACTGTTCGAAAGCCGCATCTACATGTGAAGGCGCTCCCACTCAGCTCGCCTACCGCCACGTACCGGGCCAGGATCGAGGCATGCTCAGGATGCCGCAACGTTAAACTATTTAGGAGCTGTTTCGGGGCTCTCCGCGCAGCCACTCACTTGCATTGAAGATTTTTTGCGGCTGCTGCCATAATGGTTGCTCCAGTGTACTCGTTGGGTGGCGCCGCCCTCGACGTGTCGACAACTGGCTTCGCTAAGTTCAGGTATATTGCCCCATAGGACTTTCCTAAGCCGAGATGTATGAGTGTCCTGTAGATCAAGTTCCCCGATATGCCATCCGGCGCCACTATGACGTTCCTCCCCTCTGCGACCGCGTTTTCTATCAGTATCTGGTAATGTTCAGCATCGTAGCCTTCCCCCCTGAGGATGGCCGCCGCCTCCTCCGCTTCCCTTATCGTTTTGTCAACTCTTAGGCTCCTGCCCAAGTCTCCTAGTCTGCCCCCAGAGATGACGGCTATCATGGGTTTTAGTCCTATTTTCTCGAGGAAAGAGGAGGCCCCAACAGCCAGTGAAACCTTCTCGTCGACCCCCTCCCCCTCGTCTACCCCTACGGGGGCGAACATGAACTGGCGTCCGGCCGCGTCCTCCAGGAGGGCGACCCTTAACACCTTCTTCACGTTAAACATTGCCTTAACCTGCTTAAGGAATGACGAGGCGCTAAGTCCCCCCCGCACCACCCCGTCGACGCTCTCGGACATTAAGAGCTCTAGGAGCGCCTTCTCGGGATCATCGGATGGGTGGAAACGCGTCCATCTCACTCTTCCTTCCAGCTCCGGTTTCCCAACAAGTACAACGTCAACGGTGCTTGACGCCTGTTCGACACCGCGCAGTATCCTCTCCACGGTGTCGGGGTCTCCTACGCCCACGCCCACCTTCACACGGCTTCTTGACGCCGCCTGTAAAAGTGTGGAGTATATCAATGGGGTCACCTCTGCTGCGCTAGCTTCTCGTGCGCCCTCTCAAGTGAGAGCTTCAAAAGCTTCACTGCGTTTTCAACGTCTCTGAGGTTTAACACCTCCACAGGCGTGTGGATGTAGCGTGTCGGCACCGAGAGGACTGCTGCCGGAACACCTCCCCTCGCCAAGGCGATCTCTGTCGCGTCAGTTGTGCCCCCCTCGAACACGTCCAGCTGGTAGGGTATTCCGTTTCTCTCCGCTGTCTCTATGAGGAGGCTTCTGGGAAGCGGGTGGGATATGAGTCCCCCGCCGAGGCTCTCACGCCTGCCGTCCGCTATGGTGATCGCCGGTCCCCTTCCAAGCTTAACCGGCGCCCTCCTCTCGTCGACTCCCGGGTAGTCTCCTGCGGCTGTAACGTCGACTGCCACCCCCATGTCTGGGTCTACAGTGAAGGTCGAGGTGCGCGCCCCCCTGAGGCCGACCTCCTCCATGACAGATGCTACACCGTAAACGGTGACCTCAGGGTCTACGCTCTTCATGACCTCGACGAGCACGAGGCAGCCGACCCTGTCGTCGAAAGCCTTCCCGCATACGAATCCGTTCCTCAACTCCACGAGGTCGCCTATCCAGGTTATAGGGCACCCCGTCCTGACCCCCCACGCCTCCGCCTCCTCCTTACTCGTAGCCCCAATGTCGATGAACATGTCCTCTCTTTCAACTGGTTTCTTACGTTTCTCCTCCGGTAGCAGGTGGGGTGGCGTCGACCCTATGACTCCGGGTATGGCATCTTTCTCCGTATGGACAAGAACCCGCTGGTTCAGGACTGTTTGGTCTAGGAACCCTCCAAGGTACGAGAACCTTATGTAGCCCTCCTTCTCTATGTATTTGACCAGCATGCCTATCTCGTCCATGTGCGCCGCAACCATGACCTTCGCGTCCCCCCTGCCTCCTTTCTTAACACATATCAGGTTCCCCAGCCTGTCCTCACTCACCTCGTCCACGTAGCTCCTAAGCTCCTCCTTCATTATCCTCCTCACGTTCTCCTCGTACCCTGACGGGGCACAAGCCTCAACAAGCCTCTTCAAGAGCTCCTTCACGCTCATCACCCCACAAGTCTACCACCAAACTGAGAAGGAGGCTATTTTAAGGTGTCCCCCTGCAGGGTTGCCTCCCTAGGGGACGGCGGCAAAGGCGAGGTTTCCAATGAAGAAGGAGACCAGGAGGCTTAGCGTTATAAGCGGCATCAGGGGCGGAGAGAACCTCCTCCAAGAAAAACTGTCTGCGCCTCCCCCTTCACCCGCTCCTCCTCCGCCTCCAACGACTCCCCTCACCTTTCTTCTGAGAGAGTGTGCGGTGGCCACGACCAGGGTTAGGGCTCCCAGCATGATGAAGAGATTTGTTACCAGAGCTAGGGGTAGAAAGTGGAGGGGGAGGCGGCCGCGCCCTACAGGAACAAGTATGCAGGCCACGATAATCGCCTTACAGTCGGCTCCCCCCAGAATTTTGAGCCTGAGCAGCAGGTAAGCTAGAAGCAGGGCTGAAGCCCCGCTCAAAGCAGCCTCCTCGACCTGGATGACCCCCCGCTCCACCATTAGAGGCGTTGTTGCGGCGCCGACCAGCATGGGGGGAGCCCATAAAATGTTTGGCACTCTTCTCGTTTTCAAGTCGAAGTACGACGCACACGAGAGAGCCAAGAGAGCCACGGCGAGGGAGACGAGCTGAATGTAAGCAGCGTCCAAGGGAGAGCGGCCCCCTCAGTTATGGGCGAAAAACAAGATTATTTCGGGCTCCATAGAGTCCACCCTGCAGAAGCCGTACCTCTCAAACTGGACGATCTTGTCCTTGGCAAGCCTCCGGCAGTCGGGCTCACCCAGCCCCTCAACTACCTCCCCGTCAGGCTTAACAACCTTAACCCTCAGGCACCCCTCAGAGGGAACCCAGTGTATGATCGGAGCCCTGCGCGCCCTGGCATCATCCACGCTCAAGCTATGGAACACCCCAACGACTCCCCCCTCACCTTCCCCCTTAACCTCAAAGTTCAGCAGGTCCTTGAGCCTGAAGACGCATCCCTTACTCATCCTCACCGCGTCCCTCTCGTCAACGTAAACCTCGATGCGCCCGTTTTTGGCGTTGACCTCGATCGTCCTTGCACCCCTCTCAGGAAAGTCTGGGTGGAAGGGTGGGCGCGCCGCGAGCCTGCTGACGGGCACGTCATCAACAGCCAGTTTCACGGGATTCTCCACGAAGAAGTACCTGTCAGCCTCCGGGTCAACAATCCTCCTGTTGACAGCGTAGAGGTTCTCGGGGCTATATTCCACGTCGATCATGCTTAGCCCTAGGCTCAGTATAGACTCCCTTAGCGCCTCCGGCTTTATCCCCCTCCTCTGGAGGGACTGCAAGCTCCAAGTTCGCGGGTCGCTCCACCCCATGTAAACCCCCCTCTCTATGTTCCTGCGCGCCTCAGTCTTGCTGAGCTTTAACCCTTTAAACGTAAGTATACCATAGTGTATGAACTCCACCTCGGGCCACCCGTATATCCTCCACACGAACCTCTCTATGGCGTCCTCCTTAACCAGATCCTTACCTCTCAGTATGTGTGTTACACCAAGCAGGTGGTCGTCTATCGCCCACGAAAACTCGAGTAGCGGCCAGACACGGTACTTGGAACCGACCCGGGGGTGCTCCCTCTCGGAGATCCGCATTATGACGTGGTCCCTCAGGGCGGGGTCGGGCAGATCCATGCCTGTCTTAAGCCTCACAACGGCCTCTCCCTCACCGTAAACCCCCTCCAGCATCCCCTCCCACCTCTCAAGGTTCTCCTCGACCGGCGAGTCCCTGTGGGGGCAAGCCTTCATCTTTTCCTTGAACTTCTCCCTCCACTCCCTTCGCTCACATGTGCAAACGTAAGCGTGCATCTTCCTGATCAGGTCTTCGCAGTAGTCGTAGAATATCTGAACCCTGTCCGACTTGTAGAACTCCCTGTGCCACTCCACCCCGAGCCACTGTAGCCCCTCAACTATGAGGTCATACGCCTCCGGCACCACGCGCTTCTCCCCCCCACCTATAGTGTCGTCGAACACTAGGATCAGCTCGCCTCCATAACGCTTAACGTACTCGTCGTTCAGAATAGCCATCCTAGCGTTCCCTATGTGGAGGGGGCCTGAAGGATACGGGGCGAGCCTCATGACCACCTTCCCGTACTTTTCAACGTTGGGGAGTGGAGGCAGCTTCCTCTCCTCTTTCGCCTTACTCTCCTTCGGAATTTCCGGGGATAGCTCCTCCAACTTTCTCTTCTGGGCGTCCAAGGGCATAGCGTTGACCTCCTCGACGACCTCTTCTACGGCTCTGAGAACCTCCCTCACTCTCTGCCTTAGCTCCGGTAACTCGGAGAGAACCTTCCCCATGACAGCCTTCGCGTCAGCCTTCCCGCCATACTTAACCGCGTTGGCGAGGACGTGCCTTAGAAGCGTCTTTCTCAACTCTTCCTCCAAGAACGAACCCCCAACTAACTATGGCCGACCTCAGGAATAAAGCTAAAAGGCAAAGAGCGTAAAAAATTTTTAGTGCACTTCAGGGGATTAGAGTACCAACTAACATTAGCATGCCCATCCCAAAACCCTCCCTGGAGATCCCCTCCGCCACGCAACCCCTCAAATCCCCTCTAAGAGGGTAAAGCAGCGTTGAGGTTTACCTGCAGACTCCAGGGGGTTGGCTCCTCCTCTGCTTCCCTTTCCGCGTTCCTCCAGAGGACCGTTAAGAAGTCCGGCGTGAACGGCTACCACCATACACGTGAAGTAAGGTCACCCCGAAGATCCGCTCCAGATACAGGTACTATACAGGTACTACAGAAACCTGAAGGGAGCAAGCGCGTCTTCAGGTGCCCGAAGTACGAGCTCGTAACCGATAAAGGGAATGCGTCAATAAACGTTTGGAAAGTGTTCCTTAAGATGCGGGGTTGTGGGTTCCCCCAGAAAGGGCTAAGCTTGATGAAGCCGTTGTTAGCAGTTTCCAAGTAGGAAGGTTTAAATAGTTGTAAGTATAGATAAATTACTGATGAGTGAAAGACTCTACACACTTAAAGAAGCCAAGAAGCTCCTTAGAGCCACCACATGGACAATCCAACAATGAAACAGACAAATAAGATCAGATATATTAGTATTAGAACTATTGGGGGTTGCCGACGAACTGATAACTATTGTCTCACACTTCACTGGAAAACCCTCGGAATGAGGAGCCATAAGTATAAAGAGGTCGTTAGCTGTGTCAGAGTGCTCATATCAAGTTAGATCCTACAAAGTAAAACACGACTACGACGTTAAAGGGTTCTTAGAAGCTTATAGATGGCTATTGCAAAGAGCGATCGACGAGACCTGGAAAAACATAACTTGGAATGAGAGGGTCATCAAGAATAGGAGAAGGTTGATTCCGATAATTCCGAAGAGCAGCGAGTTCAAGCGGAACTTAAGGAACTCTTTACTTAGAAATTGGGTTTTCTGCGCTCACTACGCTGACTCCGCAATCAAGCAAGCATATTCAACTAAAGTCTTGGAGGAGGAACTACTTGAAGGGGAGAAGAACTAGAGCGAAGCCTGTCGTTAAGAAGAAGTTTGTTAGAGTGAAGGAGACGCTGTATTCCTACAGGGACGGTAAGATCAAGATAAGCATTAAACCATATGAAGGGTATTTGGTTTTCGATGTCTCGAACGCTTGGTTCTGGAGTAGAGCTAAAGGAGAGATGGGGGAGCTAATCCTCACCGAGAAGTTTCTGATCATTACTTAGGTTTAAGCGGAGAGTTGAGGAAAGAGGAGTGATTGCGTGGGACTGCAACGAG
>JAHAWR010000036.1:0-8086 GCA_018383835.1 Candidatus Jordarchaeia archaeon
ACCACTCTCAAGCTCCTCCGGTTTAATAACATATATGTCGCCAGGCTTTCCACCACCTAAAACCGCGTCCACAAGAATCACCTTATCAGCCTTCTCAAAAAACTCCAGCAAAAACAATCCTCCCACCCCTCCATCAACAACTTCAACTCCCTCAGGCAGTGAGCCACCCTTCATCCTATTTATAACATGAACCCCAACCCCTTCATCCCCCAAAAGGTAATTTCCCACACCTATCACGAAAACCCTACGCAAAGTTTTCACAGCCCTCCACCTTAAAATAAGAAAACAAAAATAAAAAGCTGCGCAGCCCTTTCCTCTTTTCCGAATAGATGAACCCATTAGTCTGGATCAACTGTTTTTTCAACCGATTATTTTCTTAATAAAGAAAATATGCATTCTTGCATCATCCGTTAATTCGGGGTGGAAGGCGGTAGCCAGCACCTTTTTCTGCCGTACTGCCACTATCTTTCCGTTTAATCTACATAAAACTTCAACCTCGCTGTCCGCATCCACGATTACAGGCGCCCTGATAAAAACCCCTCTAAATAGGCCACCGATTACTGGTATTTCGAGGTCGACTTCAAAGGAATCGCCTTGTCTTCCGAAAAAATTTCTCTCAACGGTAACGCCAAGTATCCCAGCTGTTGGCTGATTTGTCTCACCTAACACCCTGTCCCGCACTTTTCTCGATAACACTATTAGCCCTGCACAGGTTCCGAAGACGGGAAATTCTCCCCTCGTCTGTCTCAAGTAATCCATTATTCCCCCGTGCTCCATCATGCCGCCTATCACGGTGCTTTCTCCACCAGGAATTATGAGCCCATCTAATTTTTCAAGTTCCCCCCTCTTTCTTACAACCTTAACTTCCCCGTCTAACCCTGCCTCGCTAAGCGCTTTCCTAGTGATGTACACGTGTTCTTCAATTGCCCCCTGAAAACCGAGCACGCCAACCGTAATGTGCCTCATGCCTCAGCACCCCTTTCCTGCATTCTTAACTCAAGCTCCTCGATACCTATTCCAATCATGGACTTCCTTTCATCTATCATCCTCTGAGCTTCAGCAACAACGTCTGGTTCGTCCCAGAATGCAGCCGCTAAAACTATGGCCCTCGCCCGTTCCATGGGGTCTTCCGACTTAAAAATACCCGAGCCAACGAATATTCCGTCACAGCCGAGAGACATCATTAAAGCAGCGTCCGCAGGAGTGGCTATCCCGCCCGCAGCAAAGTTAACAACTGGCAGCCTCCCAAGCCTCCCGACCTCGCAAACCAGCTGGTAAGAAACCCTAAACTCTCGAGCTAAGGCAATAATCTCCTGCCAGTCCCCCTCCTCAACAATAGCTCTCACCTTTCTTATTTCATCTCTCATAATCTTCATGTGGCGCACAGCCTCAGCAACGTTGCCAGTTCCAGCCTCACCCTTCGTTCTTATCATCGATGCTCCCTCCTCTATTCTCCGTAACGCCTCACCGAGATCCCTCGCTCCATTCACGAAAGGAACCTTGAAGTCCCACTTCCATATGTGTCTCTTCTCGTCAGCCGGAGTCAAAACCTCAGATTCATCTATAGCGTCAACACCTAGTTCCTCTAGCACCCTCGCCTCATAAACATGCCCGATTCTGCACTTAGCCATAACCGGTATCGAGACATGGTCCATTATCTCCTCTATAACCTTCAGTCCAGCCGTCCTAGCAACTCCCCCCGTCCTTCTAACGTCATATGGCAGCTTGTCGAGAGCCATCACGGCAACTGCTCCAGCCTCCTCAGCAATCTGCGCCTGCTTAACATTGGTAACATCCATTATGACGCCATGCTTCTGCATCTTCATGAAGCCTCTCTTCACACACACTGTTCCCACAACAGGACCCATAGCTTTTCCTCCCAACTATACTCAAATTACATCTTGTACTAAATTTATTTCTTTAATATGCTTTTCCCTGTAAACCACCACCTCCATCCATGAAACCTTAAATATGCGTTGCAGGCGATATAAACCCGAAACAAAAAGAAACAAAAAAGGTGGTAGGTGTGCTCCTTTCATGTGAAAAACTTCTGGAACCCATAACGGTAAAGGAAATGACGTTGCGTAACCGGGTGGTAATGCCGGCAATGCATCTAGGCTACTGCGAAAACGGCTACGTGACTAAAAGGCTGATAGACTTCTATGTTGAAAGAGCGAGAAATCAAGTTGGTCTAATAATAGTTGGCGGATGCTACATAAACAAGTTCGCCATGGGCGCCCCCTCCATGATAGGCATTTCTGATGACAAGTTCATTCCAGGCCTAAAGGAGCTCACAACAGCCGTTAAATCGCATGGAGCTAAAATTGCCGCCCAACTCTATCACTCTGGAAGGTACGCTTTTTCCATGATTATAGGAGGTAAATCTCATGCGCCGTCCTCCATAGCGTCTAAGTTGACGAGGGAAATCCCGAAGAGAATGACGCTGGAAGAAATAGAGCAGACGATAGAAGACTACGGTGAGGCTGCGAGGAGAGCGAAGGAGGCTGGCTTTGACGCCGTTGAAATTCTTTCATCTGCCGGATACCTTATAGGGCAGTTCCTTTCTCCGTTGACGAACAGGAGAACAGACAAGTATGGGGGAAACTTAAGGCAACGGATGACGTTTGCCCTCGAGGTCATAGAACGTGTAAGAGAGAAAGTCGGAGCGAACTTTCCCATTCTCTTTAGGGTTAGCGGAGACGACTTCATGGAGGGAAGCAACGACCTCCACGAGATAAAGGTTTTCGCTGCCAAACTTGAGGATGCAGGGGTGGACTTGATAAACGTCACCGGCGGATGGCATGAAACCACTATTCCCCAATTGACCATGAACGTCCCCCGGGGAGCCTACGTGTACTTAGCCGAGAACATAAAGGACGCTGTTGGAATACCAGTGATCGCCTGTAACAGGATAAACAACCCACTGCTCGCAGAGTACATCCTCAGACGTAGGAAAGCTGACCTAGTTGGAATAGCTAGAGGCCTCTTAGCTGATCCAGAATTCGTCGTAAAGGCAGCTGAGGGGAGATTTGATGAAATAAGGCCCTGTATTGCTTGTACTCAGGGGTGCTTCGACAGCGTTTTCATGTTGCAGCCTGTTACATGCCTCGTCAACCCTGCAGCTGGGAGAGAAAGGGAGCTAGAGCTTAAACCGGCAGTAAAGCCGAAGAAAGTTCTTGTGGCTGGAGGCGGTCCTGCAGGAATGCAGGCGGCAATAGTGCTAAAGAAGAGAGGACACGACGTCACAATATACGAGAAAACAGACAGGTTAGGCGGCCAGCTACTACTGGCAAGTGCGCCTAAGGAGCGAAGGGAATTCAAGACCTTCGTGGACTATCTTTGCAGACAGGTAGAGAAGCTTGGAATAAAAGTGGTCTTCGGAACGGAGGTTACTCCTGAACTGGTTGAAAAGGTAAAGCCAGATGCTGTAGTGGTTGCAACGGGGGCTAGGCCCATAAGACCAAAGATTCCCGGAATAGATAGGAAAAACGTGGTGTACGCGCACGATGTACTTGCCGGAAAAGTATTCGTAGAAGAAAAAGTCGTCATAGTCGGAGGTGGAGGGGTTGGGTGCGAAACAGCCCTGTAT
Organism: Candidatus Jordarchaeia archaeon; assembly: GCA_018383835.1. GTDB lineage: Archaea > Asgardarchaeota > Jordiarchaeia > Jordiarchaeales > Freyrarchaeaceae > DTBI01. The sequence goes on from JAHAWR010000036.1 coordinate 3,590, forward strand.
CTCACCGACGACGGCTCAATAGACCCGGAAACCATGATCTTCCTTCTCGAAAGAGGGGCACTATCACCTGAAAGAGCACTGAAACTTCTAAGAAAAAGCAGGGACATAGTGCTTATCGAAATGATGGACAGGATCGGAAGAGACATAGGGTTAACAACGAGGTGGACTATTAGGCAAAGCTTAGAGCTAAGGAAAGTGCGGGTCGTGACGAACGCTAGAGTAGATGAAATAACGGATGAGGGTGTAGTAGTCAATAACGGGGAACAATTCTTCGAGGCAGATACCGTAGTAATAGCGGTAGGGGCAGAGCCTAATAATGCGCTTATAAAGCAGCTCGAAGGAAAAGTGGCTGAGTTATACGCTGTAGGTGACTGTGTGAACCCTAGGAAAGCACTTGAAGCCATTCGCGAAGCTACGGAAATTGGTATGAAAATATAGTTCTTGCGTTTTTACCTTCCTTAAACCACCACTTCCCCCACTCTTTAGTTTATATATTAAACTCGGTGGGAAAACTTTTAAAATAAAGTTCTCTCATTATAGTGTCGGCTTGATGGCGTTTAAATAAATTTTTGTTTAAATAACAAACTTTCTTTCCGTTAGCGTTTAGGGCGTGTACCCCTGTGAGGTGGCGGCTGTGGGAAGGATCAAGGTGGCCATTGCAGGTCTCGGAAATTGTGCCTCTGCACTGGTTCAGGGCGTGTACTACTATAAGGACGCTAAGAAAGACGACAAGATCCCCGGATTAATGCACGTTAATTTTGGAGGCTACTATCCCCGAGATATAGAATTCGTCTGCGCCTTCGATATTAATAGGAACAAGATTGGACGGGACATTAGTGAAGCCATTTTCGCTGAGCCCAACTGCGTCGTGAAGTTCGCGGATATTCCAAAATTAGGCGTGGAAGTGCTGCCTGGACCCGTATCTGACGGTGTGGCTCCCCACATGGTTGACGCTTTTTACACCTACGACAAAAGTAAGATGGAAGCAGTTGACGTTGCATCGGCTCTCCAAGATTCCGGGGCAGAGATGTTGATAAATTTTATTCCGGTCGGTAGCTATGAGGCAACGAGAATATACGCACAGGCGGCTATCGATGCAGGATGCGCCTTTGTAAACTGCATTCCCGAATTCATAGCGTCTGACCCAGAATGGGCTGACAGGTTCGAAAAAGCAGGGTTGCCAGTAGCTGGAGACGACATAAAAAGCCAAATAGGAGCCACAATTCTTCACAGAACCCTAGTAGACCTTCTCATAAACAGGGGGGTAAAGATAGATGGCACCTACCAGTTAAACATAGGCGGAGACACGGACTTCCTTAACATGACGGTTGAGGAAAGGTTGAAGACTAAGCGTATAAGCAAGACGGAGGCCGTGACAAGCCTTGTACCATATGAGTTCCCGGTTAGGATAGGTCCATCTGATTACGTTTCGTTTCTCGGAGACAAGAAGATCTGCTACATAAGGATTGATGGGAAAAAGTTTGGGGATAGGCCAGTGACGATCGACGTGAAGCTCGTGGTCGAGGATTCACCGAATAGCGCGGGAGTAGTTATAGACGTTATTAGGGCGGTTAAACTCGCATTAGACCGAGGGATTTCGGGGCCGCTAATAAGCATATCCTCCTACGCCTTCAAGCATCCGCCAGTACAAGTTCCAGACCACGTAGCACGCCAATGGGTTGAAGATTTTATAGAAAAGAAGAGAGAACGCTGAAAACCGATTACATTTCTCTATTTTTTATGTCTCGCCTCAGCTTACTATAAACTATGCTAGTTATTTCTCTAAGATTTTTCATGCACTTCTCTGGAGTGGAGGCAGTAAGCTGAATGCTGCAGACAGGAGACCCGGCATCGACAACTTCCCCCGGCTTTGTTATATCATAAATAAAAGGTACATCTCTTAAGTCAGGAATAACTGACCTCTCTGTGGTATATACGATGCCCTTTACAGCGAACCCCTTTACGTCAACTTCCTCCGGAAGCCTTCCTTGACAGGCTTCAATGTGTTTTTCAACAACGTTCATCCCTGTCACCATGGACACACACTCGATTGTCCCTTGAAACCTAGGATTAACTTCCATAAAGACTGGTTGCCCCTCCTTTAAAACGAAGTCGACGCCGTTAGACCCCACAAGTCCTAGAAACTCGCATATTTTTTCAGCAGTCCTACCTACAACTCTGCAAACGTTCTCTGACTCGTGAGGAACCACGTTACCACAATAGGCAAATTCTCTTCCTCCAAGCCAAGGCACCCCTATCAGTTGCCTGTTAACCGTTAAAGTGGCAGCCCTTTTGCCGTCACATAAAACGGACGCGCTTACGTCCTCCCCTCGGACATACTCCTGAACGATAACTCTCCCCGCTCCTCCACACCGATTAAAAAGAACTTTAACCTCCTCCTTATTACGGGCTAAGTGTACTCCAAGGCCTCCTCCTCCCGCCTCCCGCCTCACTACAACAGGAAATCCAAGCTCCCAAGCAGCGGCAACCGCGTCTTCCCAATCCCTAGGAGCAAATGTTTCTGGAACAGCAACCCCTATTCTCTTTAATGCATCGTAAAGCTCGACCTTCATTCTTGCCCTTCTAACCTTGGGAGGCGCATTACCAACTATTGGCGCAACATCCTGTATCTTCTCTAAGCAATCCCACCTGTCGTCTAGCCCGCTCCCTAGAAGAACACCATCAATATAGTGCTTCTGGGTCATGTATTGGGAAAACTGGACGGCCAGCTCGGCAAAGTTGGCATGTGCTCCAGCGTGCTCCCTCACCACGATGATATCGTCAACCCACCTGTAAACATCAACATCCCCCCAGTAATCCACGGCAAAGACGCGGAACCCGCACATCTTCGCTTGGGCCGCTATAGGCCTCGCATTAAAACCAACGACAAGCACGTTCTTCATCCTAAAACCCTACCATCACTCATTAACCTTAAAAATGAGGCGGCAAACAACAGCCTAAATACACTACAATAGGTAACTTCAACCATTTTGAATTTTTAAGTGCTCAACAAAAATATGCTAATGAATAATTAATCTTTGGCTAACGACCTCCTTCTCACATTATCCACTATCTTTCTGATCTTTAAAAGGTATTCACCCACTTTTTTCTCCCTACTTATCCCCACCGCCAGCACTCTGTCATGTGGAAGCTTGTACAGGACTACGACCGAATCACCACCAACTATAACAGAGTACTCGCTTCCCTCCTCTTTAGCTATCTTGTCACAAACCATGGAGACCGCACTCAACATTCCCGTCGAGGTCACGTAATCCAACGATGGGTAAGCATCCAGGGGCATACCTTCAATGGTCAAAATTGCGGCTATAAAAGCCTCCGGTATCTCTTTCTTAACCATATATAGCATGCTGCCCTCTTCATAACTTGTCACCTCCTCTATGGCTGCCAATTGAACGGAAGCCGCCTTAACGCGTGACACTACGCTTTCTGTTCCCTCCAGCTCCACAGTATCTCTGTCGGCGAAAACTGCCAAGTTCATCCGCGTCCCCGCGGGAACACTAATCACGACAGTTGTCTTAGAGCGCGTCAGCACATAATCTAACTCCTTCCTAGCGAGGCCCTGAAGAACTTGAGACGACATGAAAGATAGTGATGCAACAATGGGCGCTACAGTCTCTTCCACTTTTCCAACGGTCATCCTTGAAAATCCCTCCTTGGTTGTCAGGATCGCCCCCCGAATCCCTACGCCTTCAACGAGGTCTTCTAAAATCTTTCTCATCTCCTTCTCAACATCCATGCTAGGTCACATCCTTTCACTAACATGAGAAACAGTAATAGTTTTTTCTCTCTTTTAATTTAATGGTGATCTGCTTGGATCTCGTATTCCTAGGAACTGCCGCAAGCATACCGACTCCAACCCGAAGCCTGCCATCAATCCTGGTAGATGAAGAAACGTTGCTAGACTGTGGGGAGGGAACCACCCAAAGGCTTCTATTAACAGGACATTTAAGCTCAGTTAAACGCGTGTTCATAACGCACAGCCATCTAGACCACTCCGCCGGAATAGCCACCCTGGTCTGGACTTTTTGGCTTCACGGAAGAAGAACCCCCCTCTTCATCGGTGGTCCAAGCTACGTGGAAAACCTAGTATTCTCTCTCTTGAGAGAGTTTGGAACCCCCTTGGAAAGACTGACATTCAATGTTGAGTATAAGCAGTCCTTCGAAAATGTGGTGTTCACGTCCGTGGACCATCATCCTGAAACATTCGCCCTAAAAATTGAGGTGGGAAACGTAAAAATATGTTATTCAAGCGACACGGCACCATGTAAGTCATTAATTAAATTGGCACACGGCTGCGATGTACTAATACACGAAGCAACGTTTCTCGACGATGAAAAACACCTTGCACACATGCTCAAACACAGCACAGCGGGAGACGCGGGAAAGGTGGCACACGAGGCCCGCGTTAAGAAACTCGTACTTTTCCATTGGCCTTGGATGCTGGAGGGAAGAGAACATCTTCTAGTAAGTCGGATC
>JAHAWR010000036.1:8127-12484 GCA_018383835.1 Candidatus Jordarchaeia archaeon
AGACATTCTCTCACTCTGAAGAGATGTTAAAAAAAATTAATATCATCCCCCTACTTCAGGCATCCTATAAAAAATTTTAAATATTCACTCGTCTTTTTTACACTAAAAATGCTCACTCCCGATAACCGTCTTTGCTATAATTGATTGGGACGGGAAATGATGGGTATCTTGTTAATTTCGCAAAAATTTAGTCAAAAAATTGTTATTATCGCAATAAAAGGCATGATTTTATCAGAAAAAATTAATAAAAGAAACCCCTCAAAGGGTTTACGACGAATTACGAAAGTTTATACATTAAAAAATCATATGTCTAAAGGAGGAATAAACATAATTTGAAGCGGAATAGGGTGAAGCTGGATTCATTGGATAAAAAAATCCTTGAAGCGGTGTGTAAGGACGCACGCAAGCCACTCAGAAAGGTAGCCGAGGAACTCGGCGTCTCGGAGCCGACGCTTTACAGCAGAGTCAGAAGCTTGCAGCGAAGAGGCGTCATCAAGCAGTTCACAGTGAAACTGGACATGGAGACCCTAGGATATATAACGAATGGCTTCGTGCTAATTAACGTCAACCCAGCAAAAGAAGAAAAAATCATAAGGTTTCTGGCTGAGATACCCGAAATAGTGGAAATTCACAGATTGCTGGGAGATAACGACCTTATGGTCAAGGTAGTGTGTAAAGATGTGTCTGAAATGCGCAAACTCGTGCTTGAAAAAATAAGGGAACTTGATGGTGTAGAACTCGTCAAAGGCTTCCTAAGTATAAAAACAGACAAGGACTCGTACGATGACCTAATCTCAAAAATTAAGGAGACCATTGAAAACGCGTAAACCGTAGGGGCATGAGACAAAAGGAATAAAAGAAGCGAAACAAAACTAAAAAATCTAGGCGGAAATCATAATTACAAAGGAAGGGAGGGCTTCGATATTTGTCCTTCTCCAAGGATGAAATGCTGGAAGCCCTAAGATCTCTTATCCTCGACTTACTAGTTAAAACGCATGAATTCCTCGAAAGAATGGGGCATGCAAAGGATTACTCGGAGATGATAGGGCAGTCGTTGGCACTTCGTGTCCAAAAGGCTTTTGGGAAAGATAAAGGGTATGCTATAACTTACTTAAACCTCCTTTTGAAGGCGCTGGGGCTCCCCCTATTTCAGCAGGACGGGAAAAAATATCAGTTCGAGTGTTCACCCGAAGCGTGCCCCCTTGTGAGAACAGCAACAGTGACGCAGACAAAGTTCAGCCATGACTTTTGCGAGTTGCTCCTTACTAGTTACCTTACCAGCTCTGGTTTCTCTGCTAAGAGTCGTCCTCCTTCGGATAGAGAAAAAGGAAGGATTGAGGCAAAATAACTTGGCACGTCAATTTTTAATAGTCTGCTTTTACTCAGGGGTTAGCGCGGTAAAGGTTTTTTAATTCGTTTCTCAAGTTTGTATGCTATTTCCATTGCATTTGGGTGGTGCCAATGGGTAGTGGGCGCGTCCTTAATTACCTTTTAAAGGTACGTTCTGAGGAGGGGGTCGTCCACCTAACCCTAATTGACCCTGACCCCCTTAACCAGCCTCCAGAAGTGGCGGGTCAAATGGCCAAATACGTTTGCGACGCGGGCACAGATGCTATAATGGTGGGCGGCTCAACTGCCTTCGGTATCTTGGATGAAACAATCAAAAAAATAAAGGAGGCAACAAATTTACCTGTGATTCTTTTTCCGGGAAACGTTTCAGGTATCTCTAAACTCGCCGACGCCATATTTTTTATGAGCGTCTTAAACTCGAGGAACCCTTACTTCATAACTAAAGCCCAAGCCCTAGGCTCATTTGCCGTTAAACTTTATGGATTGGAGCCGATAGGAATGGCCTACTTGGTCGTTGAGCCTGGAGGAACGGTAGGTTACATGAGTGAAGCTAACCTGCTACCTAGGAGCAAACCTCAGATAGCCGCTGCTTACGCGCTAGCCGCCCAATATATGGGGTTTAAGCTGGTATATCTCGAAGCAGGATCGGGGGCAAGCAGCCACGTTCCTAACGAAATGATCTCTATGGTTTCTAAAACAATAGATATCCCCCTCATTGTGGGCGGAGGTATTAGGACGGAGGATGACGCGGTAGATGTTGTTGAGGCGGGAGCGGACATGATCGTACAAGGAACCATGATCGAGGAAACAGCCCTAAAGGACAAAGGTGAGTCTCTCAGAAAAGTCATAAATGCGGCAAAGAAAGCTGGAGCAAAGAGGGTTCGTTAATAAATCGCAGGCACTTTTCTGCATCCTACATAATTTGAACCTCTTAAAGGAGTTGCGGGAAAGTTTTAAAAAAAAAGAACTTGTGTGATGTGATCAAGGTTTCCAGTAGGAGAGCATGCAGTTGTCTGACGAGCGGTTACTGAGAGAGTTGAGAGGTAAAATTGATGCCTTAGATGAAAAACTTGTTGAGTTACTTGCGGAACGAATGAATCTTGTCAAGGAAATAGCGCGCGTGAAGTCTCGCCTTAAGCTTAGTGTAAAAGACGTGCAGAGAGAAGCCGAAATAATATCTAGAGTTGAGAAGATAGCTAAAGAGAAAGGTCTAGATTGGAGCTTTGCACAGGATATTTTCATGAGGATAATCAAGAAGGGAAGAGACATTGAAGGCGAGATTAGAAAAAGCCTTCTCAGAGTCGCATATCTTGGGCCAAGAGGCACATTTACAGAGGAAGCCACAAGGAAGTTCTTCAACGAGATTGACGCAGAGCTTATCCCGATAACCACAATTTCAGGAGTAATCTCCATGATCGAAGAGGGACACGCCGACATGGGCGTTTTGCCCATAGAAAACTCGGTGGAAGGCTCAGTGACGACAACCTTGGACCTTCTCGTTAGGAGCAACGTCAAAATTTGTGGTGAAATAATTCTTCCTATAGAACACAGCTTGATAGGCAAGGAAAAAATAGGCTTCAACGAGATAACGGCAGTTTACTCTCACCCTCAAGCGTTGGCACAGTGCAGAAACTTTCTAGCTAAGAATCTGCCTCAAGCTCGTCTCCATGAGACGAGCAGTACAGCAGAAGCTGTCAGGCTAGTGGCCTTAAGTGACGCACACGACGTCGCGGCGATTGGTAGCGTCGCAGCGGCAGAGCTATATGGACTGTTGATTCTCGCAAGGGGAATACAGGATGAACAAACCAACGAGACCCGCTTCGCAGTAATAGGCACGAGGCTCATGCCACTCACAGGCGATGATAAAACGTCCATAGCAATTTTTCTACTTCAGGATAGGCCGGGAGCTCTATGCGAAGTTCTCGAGGAATTCAAGGAAAGAAACATTAACCTTACAAGGATAGAGTCTAGGCCAAGCAAGAAAATACTGGGAGATTACATTTTCTTCATAGACTTAGAGGGGCACATAGAGCAGCCTGAAGTTAGAGAGTCCATTGAAAGAATAAGCTCGAAGGCTGGCTTCGTAAAAATACTTGGATCTTTCCCCAAGGCGAGGAGGCAAAATAATTGCTGGAAAAATGTGAGTGGAAAGAGTTAGAGGATATCGGACATCTGGCTGATAGTATAAGAAAGCAGTTTTTCGGTAACACTATAACTTTTTCGAAGAATGTCTTCATTCCACTTGTAAACCTCTGCAGGAATAAATGTGCCTACTGCGGCTTCAGGAAAGAGCCTTGGGAGAAAGACGCCCGCCTCCTCCACCCCAAAAAAGTCAAATCTATATTAGTGCAAGGGAAGAAGGCTGGCTGCTCGGAGGCGCTCTTCACCTTTGGGGAAAAGCCGGAGGAAGTTTACCTGTCGGTACGTCATGAACTGCAAAAAATGGGTTACGCCTCAATTATAGAATATCTTTACGACATGTGCCTAGAAGCCCTCAAGTTAGGTCTTCTACCTCACAGTAATCCGGGCGTGCTTACCGAAGAAGAAGTTAAAGCCCTCAGAGAAGTGAACGCGAGCATGGGCTTGATGCTTGAGAATGTGAGCAAAAGATTATGTGGCGCAGGTGGACCCCACGAGCACAGTCCCGGAAAGCACCCTAAACTGAGGTTGGACACGTTAACCTACGCTGGAAAATGGAAAGTTCCATTCACAACAGGTCTCCTCATTGGAATAGGTGAAACAATAGAGGAAACTATCGCAAGCCTTCGAGCGATACGCTCCATCCACGACAAATACGGGCATATTCAGGAGGTCATCATCCAGAACTTCGTCCCGAAAAAGAATACTCCAATGAGCAACCACCCTCCACCCAACCCAGAATACTTCTCGAAAGTGGTAGCTTTAGCAAGAACAATGCTTCCAGGCGATGTTAGTCTCCAGATTCCACCGAACTTAAACCCGGGGTACATAGATTCCCTGATCAGGATGGGCGGCTAGCGCGTAAGCA
>JAHAWR010000037.1 GCA_018383835.1 Candidatus Jordarchaeia archaeon
TGAGTTAAAGGTTTTTCTCGCATATGAAGCTAAGACATTTGGAAAGGAAGAACTAGAGGGTATGGTGAATCTTATTCGTGAATTCTTTGAAGAATCCAAAGAATGAAAAAGACACCGTTAAACGAAGTTATCCTTGCGAGGGGTGGGGGAGTGGAAAAGATTCATGCTAAGAAGAAGTATGAAGAATACGTTTATGTGCTGGATTACCTGCCGCAGGGACGGGTTGACGATAGAAGGCCAATACATCAGCGGAAGCCCATTGTTCAAGTTGTTGGAGAAGAATTTTTTACTTTACTCGAGTTGACACCAAAGAAGGGAGTTTCATTCTCTCCTCATGAACGCATTTATATTGGGAAAGGAGAGCGGAGAAAAATAGACCACGTTGAGAGGCGCATTTCCTACGATGAGTTAACGTCTGTTGCTAAGAGCGAACTCCCAATAGTTGTCGAAAAAATAGTTGAAAAGAACGAGAAGCGCTTTGTCGACTTTTTCAATAACGCACAGCCTATATCCACTCGCCTGCATCAGCTTAAACTAATACCGGGTGTCGGTGATAAAACCATGTGGCACCTTTTGGAAGAGCGGGAAAAAGAGCCCTTCAGAGACTTCAACGATCTAGCAGAGAGGGGGAAGTTGCATGAACCTAAAAAAGCAATAGTTAACAGGATAATTTCCGAGTTAAAGGGTGAAGACAAGTACCGTCTTTTCACGAGACCTCCATCACCCGAGTCATCAGAAGACCTCCGCCAAGCCAAAAAACCCTCTAAGGTCAAGGGGCCTCCATATGGATAGCTGGGAAATAAGGGCCATCCTAAAAAAGTGTGGGGTGAAGCCCAGTAAGCGTCGAGGACAGAACTTTCTTATAAACCCACAAATAATAAGGCGCGAGGTGGACTACGCCGAAGTTACAGGAAGAGACGTCGTGTTAGAAGTTGGGGCAGGGTTGGGGGGGCTAACACATGCATTAGCTGAACGCGCGAAACTGGTCTACGCCATAGAATCCGACGAGAGACTTGCCCTCTTTCTGCGAGACCATTTCTCCACTTTTAAAAACGTCGAAGTGATCCACGCTGACTTTCTCAAAATAGACCCCCCCGCCTTCAATAAATTAGTCTCGAATCCACCCTACTCCATTTCAGCTCCCCTCATATTCAAAATAGCCCCACTACGCTTTGAGAAAGCTGTGCTAATCTTACAGCTTGAGTTCGCCCGTCGCCTAGTAGCGTCTCCAGGATCTAGAGAGTACGGTCGTCTCTCTGTGAGTGCTCAAACTTATCTGAACGCTCTAATCTTGGAGGTTATTAGCAGAAGAAATTTTTACCCCGCACCCAAAGTCGACTCGGCAATAGTTCTCTTGACGCCTAAGCCAGCCGTGGTTGACGAACCTCTCTTCTCGGAAGTTTCCCGTTGCTTATTCGCGTCGCCAAATAGAAAAGTTAAATACGGCCTCCATCTTTTATTCGATCGTCTCGGCATCCCGAAGAGTCTCGCTCTGCAGCTTGCAGAAAAATCACCTCTGTCTGAGAAACGCCCACGACACCTCACACCAGAAGAAGTGAAAGAACTTACCCTTTGGGTGAAAGGGATCCTTCATGAAGGAAAGAAAGCTGGGTGAATTTTCCCTTCTCGTCTTTGACGAGGTCTACGAGCCAGCTGAGGACTCCTTCCTGCTGGCGGAGAACCTATCTGTCAAGCCAGGAGACATTGTGCTAGACGTCGGCTCCGGAACAGGCATCATATCGATCTCCGCCATGGTTAAAGGAGCGAGGCATGTAGTCGCAATAGATATATCCCCCCTAGCCGCGAAAAACACGCTCATAAACGCTGAGAAGAATAAAGGCAAAGGTAAAGTGGACGTAATAGTAGGCGACCTCCTAACCCCCCTTAAATCTGTCCTCCTCTTTGACCTTATAACGTTCAACCCACCTTACCTCCCCGTTGAGGACGCGGGGGGTTTGGGGTTAGCGTGGAGCGGCGGAAAAACTGGCCGAGAGGTTGTTGAGCGCTTCATCAGCATGGTCAAAAGGCTTTCACGCTCACCGAAAACTAAATGTCAAATAGTTCTTTCCTCACTCATGCAGCCCAGAAAACTACTAGAGCAACTTTCCTCTCTTGGCTTCAAATATGTGATAAACGCTAAAAAGCGCTTCTTCTTTGAAGAAATATGCCTCATAACCTTCTACTGATCATGTTTTTCTGGTCTTTCACATCATTTATTAATTAGGGGCTGCAGTCGGAGGAGTTTTCGTGCCTGTGAACTTGGGTGCAGAAGCTCAGGTTGCTTTGAAGAAGCTAGAGGAAGCGAAGACGAAGGAAGAACAGATTCAAGCTATAGAAGAACTTCTCGCGAAGATGAGCAAGCATAAAGGCACTGAGAAACTAGAGCGGCAACTTAAGAAGCGCCTCGCTAGGCTCAGAGAGGAGGTTGAAAGGGAAAAGGCTCGCAGAGCTAAAAGCGCTCCCTCCTTTAATATTAAAAAGGAGGGTGGTGGCCAAGTGGTTCTAGTGGGGTTGACGAATAGTGGGAAAAGCCTTCTACTGAACCGCCTTACAGGCGCAGACGCTAAAGTTGGCGACTACCCCTTCACGACTACGTTTCCCGAGGTTGGAATCCTTGACTTCGGTGGTGCAATGATACAGATAGTAGAGTCACCACCCCTTTTCGACGGGTGTGCTGAGAGCGCCAATGGGCCTAGACTCTTCTCATTGATCAGGAACGCTGATGTTGTTGCCTTGGTCGTGGATCTAAGCATAGCCCCCCTCCCCCAAATTTCCACACTACTTAAAGAGCTCGAGAAGCAGAAAATCTACCTAAACAAGCAGCGTCCAAACATCCAAATTAGGAAGACGGGCGAAGGCGGGATCCAATTAATAGGTTCCTCCCTCTTCAAAGGTGACACGAAAGAACTACTGGCCTTCTTGGCTTCTAGGCGGATAGTCAATGCCGTGGTTCATATAAAAGAGCCCGTAACTATCGAAGACATAAAGTTAGCGATGGACGAGTCCGCGTCCTTTAAGCCTGCATTGATCATCGCTAGCAAAGGAGACGTCCCAGGAAGCGCTAGGAACTTTAAAGTGCTGAGGGAATGTTATGACTCAAGATTTCCGATATATCCAGTGTCCTCTCTCACTTGTAAAGGACTAGACGAGCTAAGTAACGCCCTCTTTTCCTCTCTAAACATAATACGTGTTTATACCAAGGAGCCTGGAGGCTTAATGTCTGATAAGCCTATAGTACTGAAGAAGGGCGCAACAGTTCGTGATGTCATTAAGCGCATACGCCCCTCTATGCTCAAAAACTTCAATTACGCTAAAGTCTACGGTCCATCAGCCAAATACGATGGTGAAAAAGTAGGCTTAGACCACGTCCTAATGGACGGTGACATTATTCAGATCCACGTTTCGTAATCGGGATGAGTATCATTGTGCGAAGTAATAGTTGTTCTCGTTGAGCCCGAGCACCCAGGTAACGTTGGGGCAACGGCTAGGCTGATCAAGAATTTTATGGGCAAGCTTGTCATAGTAAACCCGAAGTTCACATCGTTGGATGAAGCTTACGCGCGGGCTAAGCACGGAAGAGATGTCCTCGAAAACGCCCGCATAGTGGGCAGTCTTGAAGAAGCCCTATCTAACGTGGACTGTGTTGTAGCGACTACAGCCAAACTTGGGGATCAGTACCATGTCTTCAGAACAGCTATCACACCCCAAGTATTCGCTGAAAGCCTAAAAAATGTTAGGGGACGAGTAGCCATATTGTTCGGAAGGGAAAGCATTGGACTGACAAATGAAGAGCTGAAACTGGCGGACATCGTCGTCACAATTCCAACCTCAAGCACTTATCCGACACTTAACCTATCCCATGCTGTAGCCATAATACTCTACGAATTATTTAAAAACATGCAAGCCAGCAGCAGGAGAATCAAATTTAGAACAGCCGGCAGAGTGGAGCGGGAGCAAGCTCTCAAATTCTTCAGAGAAATCATCCAGATGCTCGGATACAAGCCGGAAAAAATTCCATTGGTGGAGAAAGCCTTCAGGAACATAATTTCTCGAGCTTGGATAAGCGGAAGAGAAATCCACACTCTCCTAGGAGTACTAAGAAAGATCAGGGATCAGCTCACCAGTCAACGACAGGCACAAAGGTGATCCGGATGACTACCATATTTGCGACTACGTCTTCAGGGATCGAGGATCTCGCCGCTAAAGAAATACAGGAAATACTCGGCAAAAAAGTGTACATAGACGGTCCTGGAAGAATAACTTTCAACGTTAACAAACTGGAGGAAGCCGTAAGAGTACTTTACCTCGCACGCCTAGTTAAACGTGTTATGCTTAAATTGGCTGCAGTCAGCCTCGACGGTACGCAAAACGACCTAAAAAAGATGTACGACGCCGTGAACTCATCGGATCTTTCCTCCTTCCTAACCAGCAAAGATTCCTTCGCTGTGAGAAGTAAGAGAGTGGGGAAGCACGAATACACCTCAATAGATGTATCCCGCGTCACTGGGCAAGCAGTAATAGACCGCATAATCAAAGAAAAGGGCTACCGCCAAAAAGTCGACTTAGACAAGCCGGACGTAATCTTCAGAAGCTATGTACTCTACGACTGCTTCTACTTTGCCCTCGACCTAACAGGCGATACCTCCCTAGAGAGAAGAGGCTACAGAACAGAAGTACATCTTCACCCTGCTTCCCTAAGCCCTATCTTGGCGGCGTGCATGTTGAGGCTCACCGGGTGGAATGGAACACAAGTCCTCCTAGATCCCATGTGCGGCTTAGGAACCATATGCATAGAAGCCGCATGCATGGCCAGAAAGATTCCGGCAGCTTACCTAAGAAAAAGTAGCCTCCAAGTCGTGAAACGCCCTCCCTCACCCAGCCTAAACCTCGAGCATGTCTTCAACGAGCTAGACACTAAAATAGAATGGCATCGGAAACCATTCATAATCGGAAGCGACATCAAAGAAAAGTACATACGAGGCGCAAGGAAACACGCAGAAAAAATTATAGTACATGACACCATAAACTTTAACGTAAAAAAACTCGAAGACTATATAATAGACCAGCAGGGTAGCATCGACCTCATAGTATCAAACCCTCCCTACGGGCTCAGAGTCGGTCACCCCAAAAAAGTAGAAGCAGTATATCACACGCTTTTCAAGGTCGCCCACCACCTTCTAACAGACAACGGAAAACTATGTATAATTACACCACATACAAAACTTGTCGAGACACTCTCAGAAAAAGAAAACTTACCTGTAAAACACGAAAGATGGGTCAAGTACGGCAACTTAAACGTCAAAATATTTATGTGCGAAAAATAACCAAAAATAAAAAATTTTGTTAAGAATGTGAGCATTCTTAAGTTGCCTGAGCCTCTGCTCGAGTTGTATCACTTAGTTTTTCGTACTTCTCGTATTTCGGTCGAATACCCAGCCTTTGTTCTGCAGCCTTCAAAATAGCCTCCAGCATCTCGGCATAAGACATCCCGGCAAATTTCGCCATCTTCGCAAGGTGCCCATCCCAGCACCAGCCAGGGTTAGGATTTACTTCAAGGAGCTTTGGCCTTCCACTTGCGTCAAGTCTCCAGTCGAACCTGCAGTAGTCTCTGATTTCGAGTCGTTCGAAGAGACTGAGGCATGCCCTTACTATGAATGTTTCAGTTTCAAGTGGTAGGTCTGCAGGCTTTGATTTGATGTTCCAGTAAGGCGAGTCGGGGAGCCACTTGGCTTCGTAGCCACAAATTGGGGGCAGCCCCTCTGGTAGGTTGGAGTAATCTTCTTCCGTTATAGGCAAAACCGTGTAGGCGTCAGGCACGTTTCCTATTATTCCCACGGTTAAGTCTTTCCCAGTAAGGAACTCTTCAACCAGTATGGGCCTGTTGTAGCCGAACCTCTCGCGTATTTCGGATATGGCATTTAGGAGTTCCTCCGAGTTATTAACTACGGATCTGTGTGTAATTCCGAAGCTGGAGTCGCCGAAGTTCGGCTTCACTATCGCTGGGAAACCAAAATGTATCTCGACAGATTCATCTTCTGGTTTAATTAGGACTGCCTCGGGAACCGGGATTCCCATCTCTTTTGCCAGTCCTCTTATTAGGGATTTATCATAGCAGTGAGCTAGGGGCTGTGGTCCTGAGCCAGTGTAGGGTATATTGAGCATTTCGAGCAATGCTGGGATGTGAAGTTCTTTTCTTGGGTCGTTGTTGAAACCTTCGTCACACAGGTTGAAGACGTAGTCTATTTTCGGCTTAAGCTTTATTAGATCTTGGAGTAGAGTGTCGTGGTTGTTTAGGTATATGAAGTTATAGTCTTTAAGCTGTCTTAGTGCATCCTTAAGCGCATCTATTGTGTAAATGTCGTCCTCGTCGAAGACTCCGCCGGGCTTTAGGGCGTCGCACTTCGTTGGGTCACCTAGAATTACTGCGACCGTTAGGAGCCCCTCTTTCTCTCTTCTCTTTATTGGTGTCCACTCTTTCTTGGCTACAGCAGTGACTACTATGCGCTTCTCCATCATGCCTAAATCTTGATTGCGTTTAGAGTGCGTCGCTAAATCTCCGTGAATGGTAACATTGCTTAAACCAGCTTGCTGCAGGAGGTCCTTGAGGCTTTCTTTAGTGTAAAGTCTCTCCGCATAGAAGTGATCCGCGATCACTCCTTTCTCGGTGTGCGTGATTATTTCTCGGGATATGAGGCGTTGGCGGTCTACGGATAGCGAGCGCTCTCGGACTACGAAGTGCTTTTTGTCTATCCACTCCCATGAGCGTGGCTGAAAATGTTCTCTGAGGTATTCTCCGTCAGCTACGTCTATTAAAATTCGGCCCCACGGCTTCAGAACTCTGAAAACCTCCTTTAACACTCTGAGGTCGTCGTACACTGTTTCGAAGTAGCCGAAACTGTTGCCCAGAATCAGCACAACATCGAATGTATCTGGAGGATAAGGTAGCCTTCTGGCGTCGCCGACCTTGAAGCGAACGTTTAAGCCTTCCCTCCTCGCCCTTTCCTTAGCTTTATTTATTAGATAATGTGACCTGTCGAGTCCTTCAACGAACCTGTATCCCCTCCTCGCCAGCTCCAAGGAGTGGCGTCCCTGGCCGCAGCACAAGTCAAGAATTCTGTCGTCAGGCTTAAGTTTCAGGATCGAGGAGAAAAGGTCTACTTCATAACGCGTGACCTCTTGGTCATCAATTACGTCCCCATCTGTCTTCAAGTAAAGTGAGTTAAAAATACGTCTCCACCAGTCCTGTGGAACATACTCCTCCAAACTGCTTACAGGACCGAGAGTCCTCACACGGTTCCTGTGGTTATTGCCTCTATGGTTATTGTTCTTACTGTGCTTGCTCTTTTCACCGGATGAAGAGTTACCATTAGTATGATGCCCTTCATCTTTACCTTTGGAGCCATCGCCCATTGTTATCCTTTTCTCCCATCTTTATTTTAAAACAAATTTCATGTTTTTCAATCGATTTGCTTTTACTCAAGAACTATTTAAATCTTTGTCTTTTCTCGCAGTAAGACGCGTTCGAAGCCTTCATCTTAAAAATCGTTTGATGATAAGCGCCCGAAAAATTAACTTCCCTATAACCTCCTAAGATCCAGATCCCGTGTTAGGAAACGTTTTGATGTAGGACGTGTTCGTCTCCATGGGCGGTTAGCTTTCGAGGTGGTGTATGGTTATTGCACCTCTTTATCTCTTGAGCTTTCGTATGCTGCTTAGAGGAACCCGTAGAGCCCCAAGGAGAAATCCTTTAGAACGACGCCGCTGATCAACTTAAATGGTGCGCGGGGGTGTCCTTGATTGAAAATGGGAAATTTGGAGGTTCTTATAGAGCGGCTTCTTGATTTGGAGGGGGCGCTGAAGCGCGTCGAGCTGGGCGTCTTCCCTAGACGTACTCAAAGGAAAGCTGTTGAATACATTATTTTTCTCCTCAGGAATTTAAGATCCTCTTTAGAACCTCTTTCGTCTTCTCCTTCTGCTTCTATAAGTAGTTTAATCGAAAAGGGATACGAGCTTCTACAAGCGATATGCAACATCGCTGAAAAAATAGAGCGCTCAAATGTTCATTACACGCCTCTAGGAGCGGTGTACTTGGCAGAGTATCTTGCCGGAAAAGTTGGGGAGGGAATAATCCCGATCATCTGCTTCCAGTCTTCCTCTTCCTCATGCGCTCGCCTCTCAGACCTCCTCAAGATCACCGCTCCGCTTCTCCCCTTAGAATGCCGAAAGTTAAAAGAAGACGTGGTCTTCTTCACTCTCCCCTACTTTCTAAAAAATGACCCCCTTTCACACTGCCTTATAGCGCGCGAGCTAGCTCTCCACTTAATAGAGACGAAAGGTCTTCTAAAAGAAGCCCTTACCAAGGCAAGCTCCCCACATCAGCTATTGACTATTGCCGCGGACCGGTTGGCGACGCTAATGGTTGGCCCCGCATACCTCTTCTCTCTTCTGAACATCAATTTCTCATCCTCTGGGAGAGAAGAGCGCATACAAAGCATAGTCCATCTTCTCGTAGATGAGGGCTACTACGAGAAAAAGGCCCTCAGACATATTCTACCTTCCTTAGCGGAGGCGCGTCCGCCCGCTGGCGTGGAATATCTCTGTGAGATGGAGGAGCGCTTCAAGAAAACGGCCGCTTACTATTCTTCTGAGACCTTTGAGAGTGAGGTTCCTCAGCTAGTCTCAAGACTATTAGACCTGCTTCCCCCGAACGAGGTAACCTCGCCGGACATGGCCACGCGACCTGCCGAGGTACCATCAATAATAAACGCAGGCTGGGTGGTTAAGCAGCACCACATGTCTGCTTTCTACAAGATCCTGAAAGCCCAGAAGCCTGAGGAGAAGTATCATGCGAGGAGAAAGCTCGACGCGCTAATAGAAAAAGCCATTGAGTTAAGTGTAATACATAAAAGTTTGCTTGAGGCGGAAATATGACTGTCCTATCAAAAGAAGAGATTCTGCGCCGTCTTTTCACTGCTAACAAGCGCGAAAAACTGGTTATAACGCCTCTAATATCGAAGAGCCAAGTTTCCGCGGGCTCGGTTGACCTCAGGCTTGGAACTGAGTTCATCATAACCAAGCGCACAAAGTACTCTCTTCTAGATCCTGCGCGCCACGACATAGAAGCAGAAATAGCACAATACCAAGAGAAGATACATGTCCCATTCCGCGAGAAGCTCATACTACGCCCCAACCAACTCATACTTGGAAGCACGCTGGAGTACATTAAACTCCCCGGAGACCTCATGGGATACGTGATAGGTCGTTCCTCGTGGGGGCGCTTGGGACTGATTATAGCTACGGCGACCCTCGTCAGCCCAGGATACACGGGCGTCCTAACGCTTGAACTGGTAAATCTTGGAGAAGCAGACATCGCCCTCTACCCCGCCGCCAGAATAGCGCAACTTGTTCTCCACAAAGTGACAGAAGAGGAAGAAGGCTATCTCCAAAAGCCCTTGCCAAAATACGCAGGAGCCACGGGTCCAGAGTTCAGCAAGCTTCACAAAGACAAAGAGTGGAAAATACTTTCTGGAGGTTCCCCCTCATTTTAGGGGAAGGTTCTCCCCCCTAGTAAACTCTATGTGAGATGGACGAGGAAGCTTTCTAGCACCAACATAGAGTGCCCTCTTAATCGCTTCCACAGCCTTCGGCGAGTCGTTAACCCATATACTGCAGACAACACTTCCCTCCTTAACACGCGCCGCTCGTGCAGAAGGTTTGCCGAAAGCCTTCCTCATGCCGTCCTGTAAACGGTCGGCTCCGGCGAACGCCAGCATCCTTCTCTCGCGAATTATGTGGAAGGGCTTGGGTCTAATTTTAAGGTAAAACCCCTCACGCCCAAAACTAGCCGTAAGGTGCCTGCTTACTGCAACCCTCAATGCTTCAAGGGCCCCGTCTGTAAGTTGGCAAGCCTCATCAATAACGAGGTCAGCCCTCAAATTATAACTGCGCTTGGCGTCACCCATCTCGTAAATCCTGATCTTAGACGGCGGACTCCCATGAATATACTCAACCCGCGTATACGGTGGGCCGTCAATCCGCGTATAGCACTTCGACGGGCGTCTAGGCAAACCGCAAACCCCCATTAAATCACAACAACCCAACCTGCAAACCCTTATATTCTTATCGCTCTAATTCCATCATACAAAAAACTCAAAGAGTGAAGGTGTAGCCTCCAGTTATTTCCACGCTTTAGTTTTATCCAAATTTCTCTTTAACATAGCCTAGGTTGCCCTCTAAGTCAAATATGCAAGTCAGCTTTTCCTGTACTTTTTTCATGGTTCTAACATCTATCTGCCCCGGAGCAAGCGGCACATCTAATGAAGCATAAGTAAAGGGTGAGCCAAAGAAAGTGCAGAGAACCCTAGACAGGACCCCCAACTTTCCCATACAAAAAGACACGACACGCTGGGGGTGCAGAGACGCCAACCCTAAAAGCTGAAGGTTATCACTGACGGAACATGCCGTGGTCACGACTTTAGCTACATCGCACCCCAGCCGAAACATAGCCGACACCTTACCCCTAAGAGCCCGCCAGGAGGGCGTCCCGTTGAAGTCATGGTATGAAAGAATAACTGAGACCCCTCTCTCCCTACAAAGCGAAATAAGCCTTTGTAGGGAACCTGCTCCCATCGACAACTCAAGATCCACGATGTCCGGCTCAGCCTTAATGCACCTCTCAATTAACCTTATCCTCTCTCCCTCCCCCAGCGGAAAAGCCCCGCCCTCCTCTCTACGCCTTACAGTCAAAATCACAGGACCACCAAAACTTGAAACCAGCTCATTAACGTTTACAACTTCCTCCCTTAAGTAGTCCAATCGAAGCTCAACTATGTCAGCTCCCTCTTCACGTGCCCTCTCAACCTTACCCAATAGCTCTCTCACACTCTCCGCCATTAATGAAACACAAACCCTACAGCCCAAAACGCACCCCTCCTCCTCAAACCCAAAGAAGGCCCCGCTAGGGAAAAATAGATGCCTCTTCACGAATCAGCGACCAGTAGCGCCTCCTTTTCAAAAGCTCCCTCTCTCTGCAGTAGCTCTCTCACGGCAGCACGTATTGCTTCGCTTCGGCTCCTGAAAACTCTAAGCTCAACAAGGGCCTCAAGCCCCTTCAAGTACTCTTCAGGAACCCTAAAAGACACCGACCTCATGAGATGAAACACACTCCTCCATAGGTGTAAGTGTCGCCATCAGAAGCATGCATAAAAATAAAACAAAAGAAAGGGAGTTTACGAGCTACGCGCCTTAATCTCCCTCACCACGCCAACTGCAACAGTATAGTCACTGTCACGTACCGCGAAGCGCCCCAGCTGTGGAATTTCTTTAAATGGCTCCACTACTATTGGCCTTGTAGGCTCAAACTCCACCAGCGCCGCGTCGCCACGCTTAATGTAACTCGGGTTCTCCTCCACCACCTGCCCTGTCCGCCTGTCCAGCTTAGCGATAAGCTTCGCAAACCTGCATGCCACCTGAGCAGTATGCGCATGAATAACTGGCGTGTATCCAGCTGCAATCGCTGTAGGATGCTGAATGACGATTATCTGCCCCACGAACCGGTCAGCCACAGTAGGTGGCTTGTCCGGATGACCTGCAACATCCCCACGCCGAATATCCTTCTTTGAAATCCCACGCACATTAAACCCAATGTTGTCCCCTGGAAGCGCTTCACTAAGCGGTTCATGGTGCATTTCGATCGATTTCACTTCGCCCTTCACATTTGCTGGCTGGAAAACTACAGTATCCCCAACCTTCAGTACACCAGTCTCCACTCTGCCAACCGGAACTGTTCCAACGCCGGTAATACTGTAAACGTCCTGCACTGGAATCCTTAATGGCTTGTCGATCGGCTTAGGCGGCACCTTCAGGCTATTCAACGCCTCAATGAGGGTCGGCCCATCATACCAAGGCATCTTACCGCTCTTTTCAATAAGATTATCACCAAACCAGGCAGACACTGGAACAAACGGTATCTCCTCAACCTTATAGCCAACCTGCTTCAACATCGTCTCAACTTCTTTCCTTATTTCACTATATCTATCCTTGCTCCAGTTGACGCTCGCATCATCCATCTTGTTAATCGCAACAACCAGCTGGTTAACACCCAGTGTGAACGCTAGGTACGCATGCTCTCTTGTCTGGCCACCCGGACCAATCCCAGCCTCGAATTCACCCTTCCTAGCGGAAACCACCAGCACTGCTGCATCAGCTTGACTTGTTCCTGTAATCATGTTTTTAATGAAGTCCTTGTGCCCGGGTGCGTCGATGATCGTGAAGTAATACTTCTCTGTCTCGAACTTCCAGAAGGAGAGGTCGATAGTGAGGCCTCGTTCTCTCTCCTCCTTGAGCTTGTCCATTACCCAGGCGAACTTGAAGCTGCCTTTGCCCATTTTTTCTGCTTCTTCTTCATATTGCTTAATTGTGCGTTCATCAACTGCTTTAGTCAAGTATAATAAGTGTC
>JAHAWR010000194.1 GCA_018383835.1 Candidatus Jordarchaeia archaeon
AGGTGCCGACAAGCGATGGGCCAATCAAGCTTGTAGTGTGGGATTTAGGCGGAGAGGAGCGTTTCCGCTTTCTCGCCCCGGTGTTTTTGAAGGGTGCCAGGGGGGCCGTTTTCGTATTCGATGTAACAAGGGAGGAGACTTTCGAGCACTTGGAGGACTGGCTTTCCGTGGTCCTCGACGTGGCAGGCGACTTGCCGCGCGTCCTCGTTGGGAACAAGGTGGACATGGCAGCTTACAGGGTTGTTTCACGCGAGCGGGCAGAGGATTACGCAGCGCGAAGAGGTTTTCTAGCCTACTTTGAAGCCTCGGCTAAGGACGGCGCTAATACGGACACCCCCTTTATCGCTCTAGCCGAGTTTTTATCGGGGGTGGGAGAGTGGCCACGAGAGCTGTCCGTGTCTTAAAACTCACGTGCCCCGACTGCGGTAGGGGCGTGGAGTTTGTACTGGATGCGTCCACGCTGACGGCGGCCTTATCCAGCCCTACCGGCTTGGTGGGCGTCGCGGACTACCACGGTGACCACGTCTTCATCGTATACGTCGACGCCGAGGGGCGTGATAGAGGGGTTAGGGTTTTCAGAACCCTCCAGAGGGGCGAGACGGTCAGGGTTAACCCAGCTTACCTGAACTACATGAGCCACATTGCCGGTTTCAGGCTCTCAACCGGGGGAGGGGTGATTGAGTGCTACAGGAGGAGTATGGGTACTGCGCTCAAGGTTTACGAAGAGAATTCGGAGCTTGAGCTCGAGCTTACCAACTTCGATTTAGCGAAGTCGGCTGTCGAATGGGCTAGGGGGTATCTTAAAGGCCTGGCTAAAGCACCGACAGTGGACCTCAGCGCGATGCTGCTCTCCGCGCTACTCCTCGACTCCAGTATTGGTACCCAGCCCTCCCCCTTCATGGCTAGGCTCTTTGAGCTAGCCTTCAAGTCGAGGAGGCTTGTGATAAGAGTCGACGCAGGCGCCTTAGCGCTTTTCAGGGAATACGTAAACCGCTTACCCTGGATATCGCCTAGAACCGTGGACTGGGCCGCTGGCCTAGACGGCTGGAGGCTCGTCGACGCGGTTCTGGCGCAGGACCCGGTTACTATGCGGGAGAGGTTCAGCGGAATCCTAGCTTTGGAGAGGAGAGGGATTGTGAGGTTCGAGGAGGTGGCTGGATGAGCGCCTGGAGGTCGGCCTACGAGGCGTTGGGGGACCTTATTAGATCGACGGGTGGAACCCGCGAATCCGAAAGCGTTCGACGGATTGCGGCCTCGGTTAAAGCGGGGGAGGGGGCCCCGGATCCCTATCTTCTCAAAGTTTTCAAGTTCCTCGCTGAAAGAGTGCCCCTAATACGGGGCGAGAAACCCTGGGATACACCGGACTTTGCGCTGTTTTCAGAGGCCCTGATGCAGTCCAAGGAGTTTACCGACCTTTTGTGGAGCGGGCTATCAGCCTTGAGGAGGCGGGAGGGGGCTCTGGTGGACCTGCACTGCGGACCGGCTGTGAGCCTGGAGTACGCGGCTAAACTGTGGAGCAGGCTCGTAGCGGTAGACCCCTCGGACATAAACCTCGCAATAGCGGAGGAGCGGCTAAGGGGTATAGGGCACTCCAACTACCTTTTAGTTAAAGGGGATTACACAAGCTTCTTAAGGCACTTAAGCGAGCCAATAGGCTCCATCGTCATCGCTTCCCCTTCGAACTGGCTATACGAGCCGATGCCGCTCATCTCCAAGGCCTCCGCCGCGCTTTCGCCGGGGGGCCAGCTCATAGTGATCGCGCCACTCGAATGGGAGGGGGTTAACCCGGTAACACCGTTCCTCGTAGCTCTAGGGGGTACAGCCGGCCTCTGGTCGACTGAGCTGGTAAGAAGCTACATTGAGGGGGAGAGGTTCGGATCCATTAGGTTCAGGAGGGGGGCTCTGCTAACGCTTATTTCCGCCGTAAAGCCCTAGCCGGGAATGGGATAAGGATAGCTGGCCCCCTCGCGAAAATCGCCTTATCGGCGTTTACACCCTCCACCTCCACGATCTCTACCAGACCCTTATTCACAGCCAGCTTAACCTTCCAACCCTTGCCTATCGCTACCACCAGCACAGGCGAATCCAAACTCATCGCCGCAAACGGCTTTAGCGCGTCTGCTAGCTCCA
>JAHAWR010000193.1 GCA_018383835.1 Candidatus Jordarchaeia archaeon
CTCCCACGTCCTGCAGCCTATGCAGTGCTCAGGGTCTATGGTGTAAACCAGCGGCACCGCCTGTGGGAACGGCAAATAGACTGCCTTTCTAGTTCCAAGCCCCTGGTCGAACTCGTTTGGAACCTCGACGGGGCAGTACTCGGCGCAGACGCCGCAGCCCGTGCACTCGTTCTCCTTTATGAACCGCGGGTACTTCTTGATTTCAACATCAAAGTTTCCTATCCAGCCTGAAGCCCTCGTGACCTCAGCGTAAGTTATAAGCTCTATATTTGGGTGCCTGGCAACCTCAGCCATTAAGGGGCCGAGTATGCATATCGAGCAGTCCCTCGTGGGGAAAACCTTGTCGAGCATGGCCATGTGCCCGCCTATGGAGGGCTTCTTCTCAACAAGGTAAACCTTGTGTCCAAGGTCGGCGAGGTTTAACGCGGCGACTATCCCGGCGATGCCACCCCCTACGACGAGAACATCCTTCTTGACAGGCACCTTGACCCTGCTTTGCTCCCGGAGCAGCCTAGCCTTTGCCACAGCCATCTTCGTTAGATCTATGGCTTTCAGAGTGGCCTTCCTAGGGTTAGCCTTGTGAACCCATGAGCACTGCTCCCTTATGTTCGCCTGCGACAGCATGTACCTGTTAAGCCCAGCCTCCTCAAGCGTCTTCTGAAAGAGCTTCTCGTGAAGCTTCGGGGTGCAGGCTGCCACCACAACCCTGTCGAGCTTCTCCTCAGCTATCTTCTCCTTTATGAGGTTCAGCCCCGCCTCGGAGCACACATAAACATAATCCATGCAGTAAACGTCTGGAAGCTTGCTTATTTCATCCACCACGGCTTTAACATCGACCACGCCAGCTATGTTGTGCCCACAATGACACACGAAAACGCCTATCTTCTTTTCGCCGTTCAAGCCGTGCACTTCCACCTTTTTGTCCACCTGAAACAAGCCGCCTTTAGTATATAAAGGTTGTTTAACAATTGTTAAGAGAGAAAAGTTTTAGAGCAACGTTAAATCGAAAGTCCCCCGGAACAAAGGGAGGTGCGTGTTTTTGGTCAAGATAGGAATAGAATTAGTCCCCGAAAGGGAAACCATGGAGACGGTCAACTACATCAAGCACGCTGAACAAAACGGATTCCAATATGCCTGGGTAACCGACCACTACAACAACCGTAACGTCTACGCCACCCTAGCCGTGGCAGCCGCCAACACGAGCAAGATAAAGCTCGGCCCCGGAGTAACCAACCCCTTCCTAGTCTACCCCCCTGTTACCGCCTCAGCCGTAGCAACAATAGATGAGATCTCGAAGGGGAGAGCAGTAATGGGTATAGGTGCAGGCGACAGAGGCACACTAGACCAGCTTGGAGTAGAGTGGAAGAGCCCTCTGACCGCCGTCAAAGAAGTAGTTGAAATATCCCGACTCCTCTGGAAGGGTGAAACCGTCAAGTACGATGGCCAGATGTTCAAGATAAAGAACGCCCGCCTCAGCTACAAGCCTGCAGGCGAAATCCCCGTTTACATAGGCGCCCAAGGCCCAAAAATGCTCGCCCTAGCTGCCGAGCTGGGAGACGGCGTCCTCATCAATGCATCAAACCCGAAGGACATTGAGCCGGCGGTCAAGACAATCAAGGAGACGCTGAACAAGGTTGGAAAGAAGGAGTACGATATAGTAGCCTACACCAGCTTCTCAGTAGACGAAAACAAGGAAGAAGCAAAGAAAATGGCAACCTACGTGGTGGCGTTCATCGCAGCAGCGACCCCAAGCGTCGTACTGGAGAGGCACGGGATCCCCGAGAGCGCCGTCCAGCAGATAAGAGAACTCATTGGAGCCGGAAAAATAGGAAAGGCAGCGAAGAGCGTGACGGACGACATGCTCGAAGCCTTCTCCATATACGGCACACCAAGCGAGTGCGCCGAAAAAATGGCCAAACTAGTAAAAATAGGCGTGACACAACTAGTTGTCGGCTCACCAATAGCGGCAGACAAGATGAAAGCCATAGAGCTGATCGGAAAAGAAATACTGCCCGTCCTCTAAACTCCTCCACCCCCTCCCTTTTAGAAGACACAGCCCTCACATGCCATTCCCCCAAGCCGTCATCAGCAGTTTCACGGTAGAATAACATATAGCCAAGTGGCAATAGGT
>JAHAWR010000038.1:0-12205 GCA_018383835.1 Candidatus Jordarchaeia archaeon
CTTCGAAGAAACCATCCCTGAAGAAAACCTTTAGAAAAATATTCTGCAAGGGAAAGAAATAGAGTTAGAGTAAAAGACTTCATACGCGAGTTAACGCCGAAGACCGCAAAGACCTTCGATGGCTACGTCTACAGGTTCGAAGACTTAAGAAGAAATGCTTGATGGGTTCAAGGGAGCGCGATAGGAGTTTCGAGGAGCGATTGGAGGAGCATAATTGCTTTTTGGTTGCAAGTTGGGGTTCAGACGCTCAGCCCGTGTAACTCGACTAGGAGGTGCTCCAGTGGGATGACCCGAAAGGAGCAACCTACAAGTGTAGCTGTGGGCTGAGGATTGGAAGGCAGTTAAACGCTTGCGTGAACCTATTACAGATGGAGGGCTTCCCCGTCTTCGATGCTCCTCGACGGGCTGGCGAGGAGGCGGAGCGAGTTCACCATGACGGGGAGGCCGATGAAGGCTCCAATGAACTCGTGGAGCCTCAGCCCATGAACCCAAAAGCCACGTAAGCCTACCAACTACGTAGCTCAGAACCTTTCTTAACGGAGTACTTAAATATAAGTGAAGCCAAAAAAACAAAGACATCATAGACTTTTTCGTTGGTTTTGGCTGATGACTCAAAGTAAGGCGCGCCAAGCTTTTCCGCTAGGTGCACACCTTCCTCGTGTTTTACTTTTCTCTCCGATAATAGGTCTATCTTGTTTCCGACGAGGATGATGGGGATGTCGCCGCAGTAGCGCCTTACTTGCTCCACCCAATCTTCAACGCTTCTGAAGGTTTCAGGGTTTGTCACGTCGAAGACGACAAGTGAGCCCTGTCCCCCCTTGAAGTAGTTTGGAAGTAGGGGTTTGAAGCGCTCCTGCCCCCCTGTGTCCCATATTGTCAGCTTAATCAAGGTACCGTCCACATCCACCGTCTTAGAGTAAAAGTTAACCCCCAGTGTCGACAAGTAGTCCTCCCTAAAAGAGCCCGTGGTAAACCTGACCGTCAGACTAGTCTTTCCTACCCCTCCATCACCAACGACCAAAACCTTAAAGTTATACTTTGAATAGTTCAACACCGCATCCTCCACTCATGGACGAAGAAAAGACCACATTTAAATAAATGAAAACCTTAAAAAAATTTAAACATTCGCCCCCCACAACCTACTATCGTAAAGTACCACATTTCGGGTTCGACAGCAATTCCGTTCTCAGCATGCCTTTCAGCTATGAAACAAGTAGTGGAAATGATAAAGGTCTCAGAGAACTTCAGGGATAATAATTAACTTTTGCGTTAGTTACACTATTAAGAGAATACTCTCACACTGAACTTAGAAGGGAAGTCTATGAATGGAAGGAAAAGATGAGTACTTTTCACACTACCACAATTTGGCTTGCAAGGTAGTTCCAGCTTAAAACATAAGAAGGATTTTAAAAGGGACGGTCATTTAGAGATCTTCCCCCGATTTTATTTACATTCTTAACTTCAATAACTTATCCCCTCCCTCTGGGAGGGATTACCTTGATGTTTAGGAATGTTCTTAGGAGGAAGGGGTTCTGGAGGGTTAAGGGGGGCGGCGAGGAGGTTTTCATGAAGCACGACGAAAGGCTCGGCGGGATATACGTCACCCTGCAAAGCCGCATGGCAATAGTCAGGATAGAGGACAGGGGCAGCATACAGGTTTTTAAGAGCGCGAAGCACTTGGAAAGGTACCTCAAGAGGCTTGAGGAAGAAAAAATGAACCTAATATTATCGAATTGAGATCGAGGGGAACTTCTAGCTCAATGGCACAGAGCGAAGACTATTCCACCGAATGGAAGGAAAAAAGGAAAGAGATTAATACTTCTAGGGGATCTAGGCTGCGTTAGTCCTTGATGGATATTTATAGCTCTTGAGTTACACTAGCCTAGGGCTCCTCTCAAGTTCAATGGGTGCGTGTTTCTATGAACCTTCACTCCTTTTGTCTTTGTTTCTTATCGAAGTTGCAGCCTCAACTATTTTTCTATCTGACAACTTAACTTTTATTTCGACAGGAGTTTTTCCTCTTCTACGTACCTCAACCCTATTTTTCTCCAGTATAATGAGCGTGTTTGCTAGGTGTAGTATCACCTCCGTTTCGGCGTCGTCTGCTAGTTTTCTTTCGAGAGTTGTGAGGAGGATGTTGCTTGAGAGTTGAACTTTCGCCTTTATGAAGGACATGAACCTCAAGGCGGATTTGGATGAAGCTAGGGACATAAGAGATGAGAGTGAGTCGAGGACTATGCGCACGTGGTTGAGGTGG
The DNA here is from genome assembly GCA_018383835.1 of Candidatus Jordarchaeia archaeon. Taxonomy (GTDB): domain Archaea; phylum Asgardarchaeota; class Jordiarchaeia; order Jordiarchaeales; family Freyrarchaeaceae; genus DTBI01. Next base: position 2,258 of record JAHAWR010000038.1, read on the forward strand.
GAGAGCTTCAGCATTGCATCAACTATTTTTGAGCTGAGGGCTGCCAAGTCCGTTGGCGCGGGAACGTACGTCACGGTGTCGCTGTCCTCCACTGAAAAGTCCACTGTTGGGCGGTAGAGGTCTATTATCCGGTACCTTGGATCGGAGCCCTTATACTTTGAGAGGTCTACTCCTAAACTGGCTATCTCCGACTCAACCTCCTCGGCGAAGTTAACCGTTGTGACGTACACGCTTCCTCCCCCAAGCCTTAGCCCTTCACAGAAGAATTCTAAGGCTATTAGCTCCTTTCCTCCAAGCGGCTCACCGACCACTATGCATAAGGAGCCCGGGCTGAGGCCGCCTCCTAGAAGGCGGTCAAGCAGTTCTACTCCAGTCCTTAAGAAGCCAACTTTCGCCATGGAATTCTCTCCTTCCAGCAGGTTACGGTATCGCCTCCGCGGCTACCTTACATGCTTCTTCGAGAGCCTTAAGCAGGGGGGAGGGGTCAATCTTGGATGCAAGCAGCAGCAGTAAGGCCTTGGATCCTGCCCCTGTAACTATGATTACTCCGCCTTCTATTTTGAGCGTCAAGTGGTGGGTTATCCCTCTCCTGACCGTTTCAGCAGCCACTTCTGCGGCTCCGAGCATTGACGCGGCCATGGCGGCAAGCCTGCCTACGTCCACGTCGTGAGGCATGAACGCCTCGAGGACGTTCCCATTTCTCGTCGCAGCGAGGCAGCCCTCGACCCCCTCCAATGTTTGGAGCTTCATTAAAAGCTTTTTAATTTTATCCTTAGACTCCAACCGCACACCTCCTACGTGGAAAGCATGTTTAAGAGTATGTCAAGTAAGAGGAATATGTTGACCCTATTCTTGGCGCTACAACCCACTACAGGGATAGATGGGGGAAGCTTGAGGCGTGCTCTAAGTTCGCCGGGCGGGATGGCTGACTCCAGATCTTGTTTGTTTGCCGCCACCACCATTGGGGCTTTTCCCTCACATTTTTTGAAGAGTTCTCTAGCCCTCTCGAAGCTCGATGCATCTGCGCTGTCGACGACCAGGATAAGCCCAACAGCCCCGTTCATCATCATGTCAAGTATCGGCTCGAACTGAGGTTGCCCTGGGGTGCCGAAGAGCTCCATGTAGAATCCCTTGTAATCCAGTGAGCCGTGGTCGAGTGCTACTGTCGTGCCCATCCGTTCAACACTGACGGCATCCTCTGCTAAGGCGTGGATGAGCGTCGTCTTCCCCGCGTTGTACGGCCCAACGACGACCACCTTTGGAAGGTACACTCTGAGCTCACTTGGGGAAACAACTTTCACGAGAAAGGACAGGCTCCTTGCTTTTGCAATCCAAGATGCCTTCTTCGCCCTTAACTGGTTCTCGACTATGAAAAGCGGGTCTGGTTTAACCTCGAAAACGCCGTTGAAGAAGTTTTCCATCTCTTCGAGGAGCTCAGTCATGTAGGTCCAGGAAGAGAAAAGGGCGGCTAGAGTTGATGCGTCAGTAGCATTCAACACATCCATTATATGCCCCACTTCGCCGCCTAGTGATTCCAGAAGACTGTTCAGCGAGTCGAGCACCAGAAGCGTTTTCTCCGATGAGAGGTCTGCTAGGACTTTCTTAACCGAACTTACGTCGTAAGGGTTGACCACACATCTTTCAGGACTTTCCGCCCCACTAAGCATGGAGTACGCGTCAACCATGACGAACTGCCCTTTCTGCTCGTAAGCTTCGACATTTAAGCGGGACCTCCTAGCCTGCCTCTTCACACTTAAGGGGGGCTTGTTGTTGACGAAGTAAACAACCCTGTAACCCTCCTCCAAGCCTGCCCTAACTATGTGTAAACCCAATATTGAGGGGTCGAAGCTGGGGGAAATCATGAAGAGGTTTTTCGAGGACGCGGGGATCCCGCCCAGTTGCCTGTCGAAGAGCGGAAGCCTCAGCCTTATCATCCGCAGCCACCGGAACTTTCCTGTAGTAAGGGCGGCGCGCCGGACGCTGTAAGGCAGCGGGCGCAATTATAGAACCATCGGAAGCATGCTTCGAGTTTACATATAAGGGCTTCGCAGCTTTCAAAGCTGAAAGCTTCGTGTGATATCTAATAGAGGATTACTATGCCGTTGTCTGTTACGGAGAAGCGCTTTTTTCCCTCGTAGTGGGAGGAGCCCCTCATCTTGTATATCTCGATGTACCTGCTCCTCTTCTCTCCCTCAGGCTCCCAGTAAAGTATGAAGACACCGTCCGCCATGAACTCCTCCACGCCGAACCTCGTTATGCTAGGCTTCCCGTGCTCTGTCTCTGTGACGAAGATTGAGGTGCAGCCGTGCCTTTTCAGCATGCCTGAGATGACGTTTAGCTCTCTCCTGACCACCCCCACATTCCCGTATTGCAGGAAGAGGACGGAGATCGGGTCGAGAACCACCCTCTTGATCCCGCCCTCCTTAACCGCTGTTTCTATTGTCGTGTAGAGGCCGTCTAACGCAAACATGTCAGGGTTAAGGGACAGAGCCCTCTCTCCTACGGCAACTGCGCTGAGATCCAGTAACACCAGCATCTGCCGGTCTATGAGGCTCTTCATGTCCCACCTGAAGTTCCTAGCGTTCCTCAATATGCTGTCCAAGTGCTCCTCGAGGGAAACGTATAGTCCGGGCTCACCGTACTCGGCCGCACCACGGTATAGGAATTCGAGGCAGAAAATAGACTTGCCAGCTCCTGAGACGCCCGACAACAGATAGGTTGCACCCCTAAAGAGTCCTCCTCTAACCAGCTCGTCAAAGCCCCTAATCCCCGTCGGCGTCCTCTCGCCGGGCGACTCGAGAACCCGTGCCTCAGAAATTATTCTTTCCTTAAGTTCGGCCATGAAGCCAGAAGAGGAACTACTCCTCCTTGCCACGCGTCTCCCCCTCCTCCTTTAGTGATTCTAAAACAGCCATCAATTCGTCCTCCGTTGGTAATCCTATGAAGCGCCAGTTCAAACCCACTATATCTATCGTCGGAGTCGAGATGATACCCTCCCTTACAGCCCTCTCAGGGTTCTTGGATACGTCGACCTCCTCGACCTCAAGGTCCAATCCGAGCTTTTCGAGGGACGAACGCACTGTTTTAACCACTTGAGGATACCTTGGAGTGCGCTCCGACTTAAAAATGACTATTTTGTATCTTCCGCTCACCATAAGTCCCTCCGGCGTGTGAAAGCCGAAAGCCCGAGAAATTCTTAAGTTACAATCACCCTTATAAATACATTGATAAGAGCACATTAGCCTCCTGAAAAATACTAAAAAATGGTGTTTTACGCTACCCGTGTAACTTCTGGGAAGTGAGGAGGGGAATGGTTGCAAGGGATCCTTGCGTGAAAAGGGGGATGTTGCAGGAGGAGCTTGGAGGAGGCTGGGCTAGGTGTCTCACGTGTATGAGAATGTGCAAGATCCCTGAGGGGGGCGTCGGCTTCTGCAAAACTAGGAGGAATATTTCGGGCGAGATTTACACTCTTGTTTATGGCGACATATCATCCATAAGCGCGAACCCAATAGAGAAGAAGCCCCTCTTCCACTTTTTCCCAGGATCCATTGCGCTGACGGTGGGATCGTGGATGTGTAACTTTACCTGTCCTTGGTGTCAGAACTGGGAGATCAGCAAGTTTCCTCCGGACGAGAAAAGGCGGAACTACGTGAGCCCAGAAAACCTCATCAGAATAGCCAGGGTTGAAGGGTGCGATGGCACATCCATCTCCTTTAATGAGCCGACGCTAATGCTCGAGTACTCCGTGGACGTTTTCAGGCTTGCAAGGGAGAACGGACTCTACAACACCTATGTGACGAACGGCTACATGACGACAGAAGCCTTACACATCCTTGTTGATGCTGGGCTTGACGCGATGAACGTTGACGTTAAGGGGTGCGAGGAAGCCGTTAGAAAGTACTGTGGCGCCGAGGTCGAGCACGTGTGGAGGAACATTGAGGAGGCAAGGAGGCTGGGAGTCTGGGTGGAGGTCACAACGCTAGTGATCCCAGGAGTGAACGACGACGAGGAATGCCTTAGGAGCATAGCGTGCAGGATCCGCGAAATAGGCAGCGAGATCCCTTGGCATGTTACGAGGTTCCACCCGGACTATGAAATGCTCGAGAGACCCCCAACCCAGGTCAAGATGCTCGAGAAAGCTAGAAAGATAGGTGTGGAGGAGGGGTTGAAGTTCGTTTACGTGGGAAACGTGCCGGGCCACAAGTGGGAGAACACGTACTGTCCATCATGCGGTGAACTATTAATTGGAAGGTACGTGTTCTCCATAACCAAGGTAAACATTAGGGATAATAGATGCCCGAACTGCAGTGAAAGAATACCTTTGGTTGGAACAGTAAAACATTAAGAGGGAGCCGCGTCACCAGATGTGACTAGGACTGCGGTTTACGCCATGTTCAAGGTTGAAGGGAGCTTATGACTTCTGTTGGGATGGGTGTAGTTGCCGCGTTGATGGAAAAAAGGGTTTTATTTTGTGTTGCTTTGACAGACATAAAGGTTATGCTTTGAGTTGGGGGTGTGCTTTTTGGGTGAGGAACCGATAGCGTTCGGGGACTACGTTTTGATCGTTCTTGATGAAAGGAGGAAGTGGCTTGTCAGGGTTAAGGAGGGGGAGACACTTCACACTCATAAAGGGTCAGTGGATCTGGGCTCGCTAATAGGTTTGCCCTACGGCTGCGTGGTTAAGAGCAATAAGGGTGAAGAGTTTTTTATCGTTAGGCCCACGCTGGCTGACTTCGCAGTCAAGGCTAAAAGGGCGACGCAGATAATATACCCTAAAGATTTGGGGTTCATTCTGATGAACCTCGCGGTGGGGAGAGGAAGTAGGGTGGTTGAGGCTGGTACTGGCAGTGGGGTTCTTACTGGCGTGCTGGCGAGCTGGGTTATGCCCGAGGGGAGGGTTTACAGCTACGAGATCCGCGAGGAATTCCTGAAGGTCGCCAAGAAGAACTTGGAACGCATGGGGGTTGCAGAGTACGTCGAACTGAAAAACAAAGACATCGCCGAGGGGATAGATGAGGGAGACGTGGATGCAGTTGTGCTTGACGTAGCAACCCCATGGCTGATTGTCGGCCACGCCTACAGGGCGCTTAAGGCTGGGAGAGTTATGGCATCCTTCAGCCCAACCATAGAGCAAGTTCAAAGAACAGTACTCGAGATGGAGAAAGCGGGATTTGTGGATGTGCGAACATACGAGTGCCTGCTAAGGGAGGTGATAGTCAAGGAGGGCAGAACCCGGCCAGAGTCATTCATGGTGGGGCACACGGGCTACATGACCTTTGGACGCAAGGTGATTAGGAGCTCTTAACCCAGAATTTTTCCTATTATCTCTTTTAGTCTGGAAACCACTTTGTCACGTTTCTCGGCAAACGTTGAACCATAGGAGATAACGAGATCCTTCCCGTCAATCGAGACCCTTGCCACGAGGCCCTCCGGGGACTCAAACTCAAATGCAGGAACCCCATCCGCTACCTTGTAGTTGACGAGAAGCTCGGGGAACTCCTCTGCAAGAAGTGTGAACAGCAACCCCAGCTTAGCCCGCCCCACGAGTTCAGGCTCCACTTCGGCAAGTTTAATCTCTGCAGGCTTCACGGCCTCTGAAGGGGGGCTGGGCGCCACCATCCTTAGAGTAGCCTCCTTAGCAGGCTGGATCGGAGCTTGTGGGGCCTCAACAGCCACCACGGCTTCCTCGACTTGAGGGGCTGGTGCTCTGACACTAGAGGGGGCCTCAACAGCCACCTCAACCAGCATCTTGTCCTTAACGGTGTATGGCCTCTTGAATACGGCGTTAAGTGCCTCGAATTTTTCTTTAACATCTGACTCCGAAAGCTTTGACTCGTCTATCTCAACTAGCTCCCTCAGGCTACGACCAATTTGGAGTTTTCCGTAAGAGAATCCTCCCCTCATGATTGACTGGGCAACTCTCATGGCAGCTCTCTTGTCAACCAGACTCCTATTTTTTCCCATCCACAGGTAGAGGCGGTCATCTAGCTCGTCTATGAGCACCACAAGCGAGTCACTATTAATTACGTCACGGCTGAAGGGGATCGGAGACTTATCACCTGGCTCCACCTTAACCATAAGCACGTACTTAGGCACGGAAACAGACACGAGATCACCCCTTTAAACTAAACAAGCACATCATCCACGATTCAACAAACATCTACCTAAATATTAAGGGGTCCAACATTATTTAAGGGTTTACACAGGCAAACAGTAACAGAAAAACGTACCAACGTTAACATCGCCAACTAGGGGAGAGGGGGGTCAATAAATTTCAATATTTTTCAAAAGTTAGACCACAAAACGGCTCTTCAAACATACACTATCAACAGGCGACTTAATTAGGTTCCCTTTTACCACACATTAACTATCACGAAATTAGGACGAGCAACCAAAAGATAAAAAGCATCTGAACTACCATGGAGGGAGGCAAATGTCTGAAAGAAGGGGGGGCGCCACAAAAAATTAAAAAAGAGAGTTAGAAGGGAGGCTTCTTCAGCACCGTCACTTGCCGCACTACGACGAACGGCTTGAATTCTCGTCCATCCCCACGATAGAACTTCATAAACCACTCTACCCAGTGCAACCTTAGAGTGTGCAGGAAGGATAGGAGTCCTTCGAATGAAAGTATGAATAGTGAGATTAGTATCGCTCCTATTAAGGATTCGTATACTATTTGTGGTATGGTGTACGTGAAAACTTCCGTTGTTGTAACTGTTACTGCTAGTGCTGGTGTGTATGGGGGTATTTGTAGTCCTAGGTGTGAGAAGATGTAGTGGACTGCTGCTAGGGCGAATATTCGTGCGAAGCTTACGGTGTGCTATAGGAGGGCTAGTATCTGGTCAAATATTTCTGAGAACCCTTCGGATTTGTCGTGGGATATTGCTATTGTTCCGACGAGTGCAAGTGTTAGTGGGAGTATTACGAGAAGGATTACCGTTATTGTTACTGGTGGGAGGTGTATTTCGAAGTGTGAGGCTGAGTTCCAGATGAAGAGCTGTTCGGCTAAGTGGAGGGCTTCTTTCAGCTGTTCGGGGAGGAGATGGAGCGCCTCGAGGAATTCTAGGGTGTGCCAGACGCCCTTGTCGAAGAGGTTGGGTGCTAGGGGTTCGAGTACCTTTAGGGGGCGTAGGGTCATGTAGAAGGGTGTTGAGAGCCTTGTTGTGAGCTCGCGTATTATGCCGGCGGCCTTCATCGTGTTGGTTAAGGCTGCGGTTGAGGTTTCGGGATGGGAGCTGAGTAGCTTGACTAGATTCTCGTAGAGTTGGGTTGTTGAGGGGTCTAGGAGTAGTGGAGGTGTTGTTGAGAACCATTTCATGAAGTCTACGCTGTACTGGTCGCTGAAGATTATGGTCATGGCTCCTATGTGCGTCCACATTAGGCATATGGGCATGAAGAAGGCTTCTTTTAGTTTTCCTTCGTGGTAGAGGTTTACTACTCTGAGGAGGAAGCCGAAGTTTATTTCTATTGTTGCGACGACTATGGCGAGCCTTAGGAGCCTGAAGTTTCCTTCGGTGGTGAAGGGGTTGAACCATAGCGGGTCTATGATGTGATGGGACCCGAAGAATGAGCCATAGAAGAGGCCGAAGAGAACCGATGTGAGGCCGCACCAGAAAAGGAGGCTGCCTCCCTTGAGGCCATAGCCTAGGATTTCGCCGGCAATAGGCTTTCTGGTGCGCCAGGCGACCAGGGCGAGACCCACTAGGGCGAGTATTGCTCCGTGGACTACATCGCCGAACATCATGCCAAATATTAGGGGGAAGGTTAATATCATGAACTTTGTTGGGTCTATTTCCTTGTAGTTAGGTATTCCGAAGCTTTTCACGAGGGCTTCGTATGGCTCCGCTATCCTCGGGTTTTCAAGCTTCGTTGGGCGCTCCTCTTCAGGCACTACTGGTTCCACGACTTCTACTATTGCCGTCCTCTCTGTGACCTTATCTATTGCTTGAGCAATCTTTTTCGCGTGCTTCAGTGGAACCCAGCCCCACAGCTCGATGGTGGTCTCGGTTCGTCTAAAGTAGTTCTTAGCTTCCATCCTCTCCTTCTCTATGGAGAGGAGCTCCCTGCAGGCGAGCAGGTTGTAGCCATGCTGAGTTATAACTTTCCATTTTTCGTCTTCAAGCTTCTCGAGGCGAGCCTCTAAGGCCTCGATTCGCTTTCGTGTTTTCTCCATTATTTTGGCTGTAGTTCCCTCAAGCTCCGATGGGATCTTGAACTCTTCAAAGCCGAAGGCTGTCAGAAGCCGCTGGACTACTTCCTTGTGCTCCTTGAAGGTTGCTATGAGAACTGCAGCTCTCTCCTTCCCTATACTGGCGTGATGGAATATGTAGTCTCCCCCGGTTACCTCCGCCACTCTCCACCTTAGCATGCTAACCTTATCCTCAGACATTGTTCCAGCGACGGCGTAGACGTATCGCCCTTCTCCTATATGGGTTAGCTCTATTCCGAGGGGTTTCACTGTCTCCGCTATCTTGAGGAGGGCACGCTGCTGCTCGAGTTCCTGGTTGACCTTAACGAGCTCCTCTCTGAGGGAGTCGACCTTCGGGGCGACTGCCTCAAGGGTCTTCCGCGCCATCGCTACCACACTGGAAAGCTCCTCGTCATCTACGGCCACCTTTTTGCTGTCCGGTAGGCGGGCAATGTATGGGATGTACTGCTCAATCCCTAGGTAGTCTACGTACCTTTGGATGTCGCCCAGAAGCTGTATTGCTTCCTTTTCCTCCTCACTTAGCTTTACAGAGGATGAGCCACCCTTCTCTTCTATGTCTATTAGTTCGACCTCTCCAAGCTCATGGATGCACCGGATGATGGGGCGCTCGTAGTCCTTGTGGCAGATGACCTTCAGTATTCCTTGCCTAACAGGGCGCGGCCATACCATAGTGATTCCCTCGTAAGTGGGAGTTAACTTCTGGAGGACACCCACCAATCGAACGGGTGGTTGTTATATACTTTTTGTTGCCTCCCGATGGGAGGAGGTTAAGCTACTTCTTGGCTTTAAGTGACGCGAGCTCCCTTGAGAGTTTCTCTTCTTCCTCTTCGGGGAGCTCGTAGGAGTACTCGACTGTGGGGTAGATGCCACTCCTCACCTCGCTGATATACTTTCCGACGGCGTCCATTATGAACTTCCTAATGTTGCAGTACTGCTTCACAAACTTTGGCTTGAATCCCTCGAAGAACCCTAACATATCGTATGTTACAAGGACTTGCCCGTCGCAGTATGCTCCAGCCCCTATGCCTATCGTAGGAACCGATATGGACTCCGTTATGATCTTCGCCACTTTCCAGGGGATGCACTCTAATACTATGGAGAAGACGCCGGCTTTCTCGAGTATTTCAGCGTCCTCTATGAGCTTCTTAGCCGCTTTAGCCGTCCTGCCTTGAACCTTGTACCCTCCAAACTTGTAGATGGACTGTGGAGTTAAGCCTATGTGCCCCATGACGGGCACACCATTATCCACTAGGAGCTTCACGGTTGAAGCCACTTCTCTTCCCCCCTCAAGCTTTACTGCTTCGACGCCTCCCTCCTGCACGAGACGCCCGGCGTTCCTAACTGCTAACTCTGGCGTGGCGTAGGACATGAAGGGCATGTCCCCGACGACTAGGGCCCGCTTAATGCCTCTGCTGACGGCAGCGCAGTGCCTGACCATGTCGTCCATGGTCACTGGTATGGTGTTTTTGTAGCCGAGTATAACGTTGCCTAGCGAGTCGCCTACGAGTATGATGTCAACACCAGCCTCGTCAAGTATGAGGGCAGTTGGATAGTCGTAGGCGGTGAGCATAGTTATCTTTCTACCTTCCTTCTTCATTAGGTAGAGGTCTATTACAGTTAACTTTGTCAACACTTGCCCCCCAATGCTTCTGAAGCAATAAAGGCTAATTTTCCCGTTTTAAGAGTTTTCAGACTGAGTTGCAACGCCGCGTAAAATCTCCTTCTTCAGCAAGATTTTC
>JAHAWR010000038.1:12212-12354 GCA_018383835.1 Candidatus Jordarchaeia archaeon
TTCCGTTTCATATGCTAATTTTTGCGGGCGATTCCCACGAGAACCTTAAATAAAATTAATATATAAATAAGAAGCGTCTCTCCGTGAAAGCAGACACGTTTATGGAGGTGCTAGGAAAAAAGGAGGATGATATTATTTCCCG
>JAHAWR010000190.1:0-1548 GCA_018383835.1 Candidatus Jordarchaeia archaeon
GTCGGCTTTAAATGCCTCTCCTCTCCCTATTTCTGCCAGTCTCCGCATGAGTTCCACGTCCGCCTCTCCGATTCCTATCGTGTAGAGCACCCAGTCTGTTCTCTGGGAGAAGTGGTCTCGTACGATGGGTATTGGATTGACGGGTATTCCGGCCTCCTCGTCGCCTGTGTTCGGGTACCCGTCAGAGAGCAGGACAAACATCACCGGGTAGGGTTTCCCCGTCTTGGGGCTGGGAGGGAATCTTTCAGCCAGCTCTGCAGCTTTCTTGAGGGCGCCACTCATGAATGTCAGACCGCTTCCTTCCTGGCATTTTTCGAGTATGTATTCTCCTATTGCCTCGAGGCCCAGAGCCTTACTTTCGCCTGTGCACTTTATGACTGTTGTCTGGTTTCCATGCTGGTCGGTTATGGTTAGCGGCTCAACTTGCTCTGCGAAGGTTAACACTTGAACGTTTTCGCCCCATCCTCTCCCTATCTTCAAGGAAAGGTACAGGAGGGTTGCGAGGGCTGCGGCTTTGATCCTGCTCACCACCCCTCCTTCCTCTATTCCTATGAGGAAGTCCTTGAGTCGTGGTGTCTCACGCATCCCCTTCTTAAGCCCCTCTATTGCGCCGTCGACGTTCTTGAGCTTCATGTCCTTCTTCTGCATCGAGCCCGAAACGTCTATCATGAGGACGGCGTTGAACGTCATATCGAGGGCTGGAACTATCTCGAACGTCACCTCGTGTCCGGTTGGGTCTATGATTCCGACGTCCTCACCGGACAGGGCGGGCTTAGTGGACTGAACCCTAAGCTTAATGAAGCCGCACTCAGCATCCCTCCAGCTCACCTCGAGGTTCCTATATATCGGTCTCTTCTTCAGTATTCTAGCTAGGTCGCTGACGTGGTCCGCAACCCAGACGACGGCCTCCTCGGTAGGTTGCCCCTCCATGGGCTCGACGCCCAGCTGAACGTACTTTATTCCTCCCATAGCCTTCTTCTTCTTGACGGTGACGGAGTCGCCCTCTGAGACGTTTGCTGAGTCGAGGACGTCCCCATCGATCATTATGTACCCTTCAGGGCAATCGCTCTTCGAGATGACTTGAACCGCCCCCCAGTCCTCGTACTCGTTTATGAAGACGACCACGTCAAAGTCGTCGACGCCCAGTTGCTTCATGTCGTTCGGGTTCATGAAGGCTCTCCCATCAGCGGCGCCAGCATTAACAACTTCAAGCTTCAGAGACAAGGGAGATCACCAACACGCCTGCCTTTAAGGAGATGTAAAGGGGTTGCGAGACGTATAAAAGTTCCGGAAAAACGGCTCCTAATAGCTCCCTCTTTTTTTTCACGCGCTTCGAAGCCACCTGTCCGCGATCCTTTCAGCCTCGTCGCCGTCGCTTACCTCCACACTGGCCCATGCCGCCATGTTGCGTACAAGCTCCGAGTACCCCCCAGCCGCCCCCCTAACCCTTAAGCGTGCATCCGCATCCTGGAAGTCCACCAGCGCTGCCAGAGCCATCTTCGCTCCTTTCCTGTAGACGAGCGTCACCCCTCCCCCCTTCGTGTAGCT
>JAHAWR010000190.1:1589-1731 GCA_018383835.1 Candidatus Jordarchaeia archaeon
CGTTCACTATAGGGTCGTAGGTTAGCGTTTCAACCATTCTCCTCGCCGCCTCCTCACCTATCCTGCGAAACACCCCTTCAACGAAAGCATCCCCTGCCCCCCCTCTAAACCTCGCCGCCTCAACCCGTCCGGATGCAGCCTT
>JAHAWR010000190.1:1744-1971 GCA_018383835.1 Candidatus Jordarchaeia archaeon
ATTATCGAGAGGGCATTACCAGCGAGTATGCGCTCGACATCCTTCAGCTTTGCCTCAAGCTCCTCATAAAACTCCCACGTGAAGATGTAGGAGAGGAAGTCTACCGCCTGTGGTATTGTGAAGTAGTTGAAGTCTGTCCCGAAGAGTATTTTCCGCGACCATTCTTCTCCGAGTCTGTCTCTGAGCTTCCTGAGGAAGACCTGCACATCGTCACTCCTCACCCCCGA
>JAHAWR010000190.1:1984-2153 GCA_018383835.1 Candidatus Jordarchaeia archaeon
ATGTTTGGGTCTCCGAGTATGTCGTAGAGCCCGTCTCTCGTGTACTCCATGCTCGAGTGCCCGAGCACAACAGCAAACCTCTCCCTCTTCACCTCGCCCCGCAGGGATTGAACAAGCTCGTAGATGTCCTCAGCCGTAGCGTAGTAGCGGCAATCGAAAATCACAGGCA
>JAHAWR010000192.1 GCA_018383835.1 Candidatus Jordarchaeia archaeon
AGTCCCCCCCATAGCTACCGAACCCAAAACAGCTCCCAAAACAAGATAACGCACAATTTTCTGATTCTGCTCACCCAACATGTTGGACATTAACAGGATTAAGCCAGTTATCTCAGGATTGATTACCACGTAATACGGAGCCTTAAAATTAATAGTAATGGTGTTAGAGGCGCTAGACGCATAGAATCTCACACCACTGGCAACGAAACGAACTTCGTGAACGCCAAAATCCGTGCCAAAATCCAATATAAAACTATAAGTACCGTTTCCATAGTCAGTTCGATTATAAATGGGTAAAACTTTGGCCCCCTCATAAGCCGTAATAGTGGCTCCAGCCAACCCTAATCCTGTTTCGTTGTCATAGTAGTAAAGAGTTATTGGGACAGTATTAGGATACTCAACACTAGTCGGAAAACTAGTCACAACCAGACCAGCAACAATCAATGGCACAATTCTCAGAGAAGTTTCATTATACCCCACTGAAAGTCCACCCACAAAACTAACTGTCACATTAAAAATTCCATCACTGGTAGCTGTACTGCTCACATTCCAACCAAACATCACACCAGCAACACCCGACAAAGTCTTTGTATCCGTGTAATTCAGCTTTTGGGATGGATCATAAATCGTCAGAGTTGCACTTCCACTAACAGGCTTATCAAAGCCTACAGTAATGCTAAGAAGGTCATTTAGAGTAGCGTTTTCAACGGGGACTCCATCAACCTCAAAAGAAATGCCCGAAACATAGTTGGGAGCAGTACAGTTAACAGTCCAAGTACCATTACCGGAAACAAAACTTATATTATCGGGAGGGTGGGAATCGAGTGCAACCCAATTGGCACCATCAAAAGCCATCGAACTCGAATCTCCCCAATCCGAAGGAACACCAGTAATATTAATATGATTAACGCCAGTACTAGTCAGGCGATGTTCAATTGTTCGATTCTGGGTAAGCTTTTTAGAGTCTGCTGCGTCTTTTAAATCTCTAAAAGGGGTGAATGCTATTGAAGCAGCCATCTCTGAAGCAGCCTTCGGCCATGATGATTATCCTCCGTGTTGCGGTCCAGGCGTATCTTTCATCCTTCAACAATAAGTTCTACTCCCAGAAGAGGCCCTGCCCAAAATGCGGCTCAAAGAACGTGGTCAAGAGGGGCACGGAAACCAGACTCTTCAGCAAACTCATCGCTGAAGACGGCTTTGTGGACGTAAAAGTGAGGGTTAAGCGTCTCCAGTGTAAGAGTTGTGGCGCCAATTTCTACGCCCAAGCCCCCTTCTACGAGAACTGTCTCTACTCCGCCTACATTGTGGATCTATGCCTCGCCCTGGCAGCCAATATGCCCTACAATAGGGCGGAGAAGCTCCTCATGGAGCTGGGGATACAGGTGGACAGGGAAACCATAGAAAACTACTGCAAACTCTTCTGGGAGAGGGCGGAGAAGTATGCAGGCCTATCCTTCCTTGGAACAGGCCTTGCCATAAACGTCCTAAAAATACTCACAGGCGTAGAGAACGTAGAGAAACTTAGAGAAAAATTCCCCGACCTCGGAGAAGTCGTCGCCGGGGTGGCAGACGAAACCTACCCAACAAAGAAGGGGGCGAAAAAGAAGCACCGCGAGGAGAACAAGAAGAGGGAGGGGGAGGGAAAGAGGCCCCTACCATACCCAGAAGGCTTCACCGTCGCCACAGCCTACCTTCCAGCCCTAAAAATCTTCGCTTCGCTGTGCGTGCAGGACATAAGCTTCAACCACCTCCTCGCTTTCGTGCTCATGGAACCCCTCAAGGGAACCGACTACAACATAACCGACGGGTGCCCCTCGTACAATGGAACATGTGGCAACCTGAAGAGGTGCACCATACATAGGAGGCGACGCATCGCAAATAAAGACCCCGAAATCAGGGAACTTAAGAAGAAGGATCCAAACGCATACCTTAAAAGGTACAAAGCCCTCTATGAGCAGCTCAAAGAGGATTTCCGCAGGGAAGTGGAGAAGATAGTAGGAAGGCCCCTACCAGAAGGGTTGCCCACAAGCACAAACTCCATCGAGGGAGGGAACTGGAGGATAAAATACTTCCTTGCCACCCTGTACTGGACCCACCAGGGACTAAGAGGTAGAGTTCTCCTCATGTGTTTGAGGG
>JAHAWR010000191.1:0-1000 GCA_018383835.1 Candidatus Jordarchaeia archaeon
AGTTGAACATGTGGGTTGGGGAAAGGGTCGAAAAAGTCACATGTAGACAAGCTGTTGAGAGAGGCCTGGTTTCGAGCTGGCTCGTCGCCTACTATCTTTGGCTCGTGCAGGACTTTTACTTCCGCTTGGGTATAAGCTCCGATAGGCTGAGGTTCAGGAGGCTCGGCGATGATGAGAAGGCTTTCTATGCAGCCGAGGCTTGGGACCTCGAGGTTCTTACCTCGACTGGGTGGGTGGAGCTCGTCGCCTGCAACAACCGAACCGACTACGACCTCGGTGGACATCAGAGAGTTAGCGGCGTCGACCTCCGGATAACAGAGGACGGAGAAAGTTTCCTGCCTCATGTCTTTGAGCTTTCTATGGGTGTTGACAGAAGCCTTCTCGCATTACTTGAGCTTGGATTTGTTGAGGAAAATGGCAGAAGTGTTCTCCACCTTCATCCATTCATAGCACCATATACGGTGGCGGTCTTTCCTCTACTCGACAAACCTGAGCTAACACAGGTTGCACAACGGGTACACGCCATGCTGAAGCTGGATTTTGACACGTTCTATGACGAGAAAGGAAGCATAGGCAGGAGATACAGGAGACAGGACGAGATAGGCACACCCTTCTGCGTCACAGTCGATTACCAAACCCTGGAGGATGACACGGTGACAGTGCGGGACAGAGACACCATGAAACAGGAGCGAGTGAAAATAGGGGAGATCAAGAACTACCTCTCGGCGAAACTTGTGGTATAGCCGCGCATGTTTAAATAATCCATGGACGCCGATAAACCGATGGCGGACACTTTCTCACTCATCATATACGTGGTTGTCTCGGCGCTGCTGCCCATTCTCCTCATCATCGGGTCTAAGCTACTCTCCACAAAAAAGTCTACGAGAAGGAAGAGGCTGTCTTTCGAGAGTGGACAGGTTCCATTCGGCTGGACAGAGTCGTCATTCCCTGTAGAATATTTTCCCTACGCGATTATCTACATAGCTTATGCTGTCATAGC
>JAHAWR010000191.1:1016-2139 GCA_018383835.1 Candidatus Jordarchaeia archaeon
TCGGTTGCAGCTGTTATCGACAACCCTGGAGCCGCCCTTAACGTGGTGATTTTGCTAGCTGTTCTAAGCGTTTCATCGATCTACGCCGCTGTTACCTTGAAGAATTTGCCGCAGAGGCTGTAGAGCCATGGTTGTCGCCCTACCTCCACCATTACAGGAGCTGGTCAGGTTTCTGGCTAGCGAGAGCTTCGTCAAGGCCGCTGTTTTCCCGGGAGCAACCTTCGTAGCGGTATTGGGAATATTATCCGTCTGGTATGAGAGAAAGCTTCTGGCACGAATTATGCTCCGCCCCGGGCCACTGCACGTTGGCAAGTACGGCGGATGGCTGCAGGTAATCGCCGACGCAGTCAAATTCCTTTCAAAAGAGTTTATCATCCCTGCACGGGCTAAGAAAAAGCTGTTCGTCTCCATGCCGCTCACAGCACTTTTCCTATCAGCTCTCCTCTTCGCCTTCCTACCATTCAGCGAGTACTGGGTAATTTACAGGAGCGAGATAGGTGTTCTACTGGTTTTCGTGCTGATAGCTCTCACACCTATTCCATTGATTATCGCTGGGTGGGCCGCGGGCAGCAAATACAGCTTCGTCGGCATGCTGAGGTTCGCTTTCCAGATATTCGCCTACGAGGTACCACTCTTCATAGCGTTGGCCGGTGTAATTCTCGCGGCAAGATCATTCGACATAGTCGATATTGTCAACGCACAGTATGCGTTACCGTTTATTGTTACTCAGTTCATAGGCTTTCTCGTTTTCTTCATAGCAGCTGTCAGCGAAGCGGAGAGGATACCTTTCGACCTTCCCACGGCTGAGCAGGAGCTTGTCGAGGGATGGATGGTAGAGTACGGAGGAGTAGGATTTCTCGGCATTCAGCTGGCCTTGTACACCAAGCTTGACGCGCTCTTGTTCCTCACGGTTGACCTATACCTCGGAGGCTGGCATGGTCCAGCCATACCCGGCGTACCCGAAACGATTCTCCAGCCCTTCTGGGTCTTCGTAAAGTTCCTTATACTTCTGACAATTGTATTCATGTTCCGAGGCGTCTACACCCGTATAACAATCAGGAAAATCCTCGACCTCGGCTGGCGATACCTTATACCTCTCGGCTTCATCAACCTGTTTCTCGTG
>JAHAWR010000040.1 GCA_018383835.1 Candidatus Jordarchaeia archaeon
GGGAAGTTTTTAGACACGAGCGCGTGGTTGGTCATATAAATTGTTAAAGAGCATTATTTCCTTCAAGAGTTCTCTGTAAGAAAACAGTCACGAGAAAAGAAAGTGGATGAGCGTCTATGAATCCGGCGGCTGAGTCTACCTTTGCAGGAGAGCCTCTCTTAAGGGGAATTTCAAGTCCAAGAGGGCTTGCTTAATTGCTTTTAGTGTGATGTCGATCTCGCGTTCAGTAACGCGCCCCATGTGCCCTATTCTGAAGATCTCTCCTGTAAGCTTATCCTGCCCTCCGGATATTACGACCCCGTGCTCTCTCACTTTTTGGCGGAACTCTTGATCCTTTATTCCTTCAGGCATTTTGACTGCCGTGACCGTGACCGAGCAAATTTCCTCTCTCACAGGGAAGAGCTCAAGGCCCATGGCCTTCACGCCGTCTCTTGTCAGTTTGGCTACACTGTGGTGCCTAGCTATGACGTTGTCTAGTCCCTCGTCGAACATGAGGTTCAGCGCATCGTCTAGAGCGTAAAGGAGTGTTATGGCTATCGTGTAGGGTGTTTGCGGCGGGCTCTTACCCAAGCTTTTCTTGTAGCTAACTAAATCGAAGTAGAATGCCCTCCTCTTGGTCTTATTGATAACCTCCCATGCTTCGTCCGAGACGGATATGAAGGAGAACCCGGGAGGGATAGCGAAGCACTTTTGGCTTCCAGCCAAGCACAGGTCGATTTTCCATTCGTCGACTGGAATATGGTCGCCTCCCATGCTGGAAATAGCGTCCACAATTAGGAGGGCACCATGGTTCTTAACTATCCTTGAAATTTCCTCGACAGGATTTTTAACTCCTGTAGATGTTTCATTGTGCGTTACCGTGACGGCTTTAACGTCGCCGTGCTCGTCCAAGGCGGCTTTAACTTGCTCTGGATTTATTGCGTCACCCCACTCTGAGGAAACTTCTACGACGTTTGCCTCGAAGACCTCCGCTATCTTCTTGAACCTCTCACTAAACTTTCCACAGGTTGTACAGAGAATCTTATCTCCCGGCTCTACTATGTTTGCGAGTGCAGCCTCCATCGCCCCCGTGCCCGACGCCGTAAGTATAAAGAGGTCGTTCTCTGTCCTGAAAACCTCCTTTAGTCTCTCAACGCAACGGGTTAAAAGTGTACCCGTCTCCTTACTCCTGTGAGAGATCATCTGCCTGCTCATCGCTTTAAGCGTTGATTCTGCCAAGAACGTCGGTCCCGGAATCATTAAGAGTTCCTCTCTAGCCATGTAGTAACACCTCACGTGATTAAGCTTAACTCTCAAGGAAGTGCTAATAAAATTACCTAATCTCGACTGTGTTTGACCGTGAAGGTTAAAAAGGGATGTGAATTAACTGTGTCAAAAACAGTAGAAAGGGAGCGCCATGTCAGAGGTAAAGTTGCCCTTGTGTAGTAGCTGTTCTAAGCCAATCCACCCTGAGAAGGGAGGTGTCAAGTTCCCCTGCCCTAACTGCGGCAAAGTAGTCATCTGGCGCTGCTACAGGTGCAGGCAACTGGGAAACCCATACAAGTGCCCAGTCTGTAATTTCGAAGGGCCATAAGAGGAGGATGATGTCCTTGGGGAAGGTTGTTATGACCGTGAAGGTTTTCCCTACATCGACAGATGTCCCCTTAGAACTACTATTGGAGAAGATAAGGGCTTCCCTGCCAAGCGAGGCGGAGCTACATAGCTCAGAGAAGATTCCGATAGCCTTTGGCTTGAACGCCTTGAGAGTCAATGTTCTGGTTCCAGAGGAGGAGAAGGCAGCCACACAAGTTGAGAAAGCGATAACAAGCATAGAAGAAGTAAGCGAAATAGAGGTAGAAATAGTTAGAAGAGTCTGAAACAAAATAGAAAAACGGTAAGCACCACCGTATAATTTAAAAGGATGACTCGTCAATAGACCACTGAGCTAGACATGAGTGGTTAAGGGTGATTAGGGTGTCTCTTGGTCCTATCCCTTGGCAATTAGCTAATGTTCAAGGACCCAGAACAGCCAAGGTTATTAACAATGCGAAGGTTGTAGTAGCCCGCATAAAGAGAAAAAAGAACCCCATTTTGATCGCAGGTCCAAATATAACTAGAGAGGTTGAAGGTAAAAAGCTCATTGATTACGCTATTGAAATGGGGAAAGCCGGAATAACCGTAGTCGCGACGGCGCACGTGGTTAAAGACTTCATAAGTGCTGGCTTCACAAATGTGATTTCAATGGGACTCTCGGACATATCAAACCGCCTGAGAGACCCGAACTGGAGTGGATTTAGCGGTAAAGGAAAACCCGAACTAGCACTTTACCTTGGCGGATTATACTACACGCAAAGCCAGTCTCTTTCAGCTCTAAAAAACTTCTCGGACGTAGAAACTATAAGCCTGGACAGAGAGTACCATCCAAACGCCGACTGGAGCTTTCCGAACTTAAACCCGAAAGAATGGAAGGAAGTAATGGATGAACTCATCAGCCTTCTCAAGTAGAAGGGATTGTAACAGTAACTGATTTTATTTTTCTCTTTTGTCCTAACGTGTAAAGTTTTTAATGGGGTTTCGGGCGGTTTAGCCGCTTACGCATATTTTCAGTTGTGAAGAAAATTTTTTAAGGCTTTCCTTCTTTGTTAATCGCAAGGCTGGAGTGGAGATTTGGCCGGATGAAGACACCGATATGCACATTTTGCTTGAAAAGTGGAGTTCTATGCCCTAGGTGTCAGGAGAAGGTTGATAAAGGGGAGGTTAGCGACCTCGACATAAAGGTAGCTAAGCACCTAGTTGAACTTGAAGAACGCTTCTCCAGCCTTAAAGATGTGAAATTTGTCAGGGCGATTAAGTCCGACAACCTAGTTGTAATCGTTGTAGGGGAAGGTAACATACCGAACCTTATAGGCCCTAAAGGACGAGTGATTAAAAGTTTAAGCGATGAGCTCGGCAGAAAAATACGTGTTATAGAGGAGTCGTCCTCCTTGAAAAAGACGATAGAGGACATAATATCCCCGGTTAACTTACTTGGAGTGAACACTGTTTGGCTACCTGACGGGAGCAATGAGAAGAAGGTAAGGATCCGCCAATCTGAAAGCAAAAAGCTTCCCGCATCAACGCATGTTTTGGAAAAAATCATCTATGATCTGACCGGGGAAAGGGTAAGGTTCGTCTTCGAATAAAATCATGGGGTAAGCCTGTCCCTGTCCCGGGGGTAGAATACGCATTCTCTTATGTTCTCTACCCCGGTTATCACCATTATGAGCCTGTCTAGGCCTAGCCCCCAGCCGGCGTGGGGTGGCATCCCCCAGTCGAATGTTTTCAGGTGAAAGTCGAAGGAAGACGGGGCTAACCCCTGCTCCTTTAGCCTCTTGATCAGTAACTCTTTCTCGTGAATCCTCGTGCCGCCAGAGGCAAGCTCGATCCACTCGTACATTAAGTCAAATGCTTCACAGACCTCTGGCCGGTTCTCCCTCGGCTTTATGTAGAAGGGTTTCCCCTTTGTCGGCCATTCCGTTATGAAGTAGAAGCCTTTGATGGCTTCTCCAAGCTCGCGGTATGCCGGAGTCGAGATGTCTTCACCCCAAGCGATTGGGATTCCTCGCTCCTCCAAGACGCCAAGGATTTCAGTGTAGGTGTACCTTGGGAATGGGGGCTCCTGAACCTCAAGTTTTCTCCCGAGTACGCTTAATTCCCTCCTGCATTCATCAGCCACCTTGCGGAGGACGTAGTATATTAGCCGCTCCAAGAGGTTCATCACGTCCTCAGCGTCAGCGAACGCCACCTCGACGTCGACCACATAGACCTCACTCAGGTGCCTGACCGTTCTGCTCTCCTCAGCGCGATAGCACGGCCCGATCTCGAACACCTTCTCAAAAACGCTTGAGAGCTGCTCTTTGTAGAGCTGGGCTGACTGACTCAGGAAGGCTTCACGTTCATAGTATGATATGGGGAAAAGTTCGGCGCCTCCCTCCGTAGCTGAGGCAATTATCTTTGGCGTTTGTACTTCAGTGAATCCTTCGTCTATAAGGAAGCTTCTTATGAACCTGAGGACGTTGTGCCTCAGCCTAAAGATGGCGTTCACTTTGGGCCTCCTAAGGTCGAGCACCCTGTTGTCGAGGCGCGTGTCGAGGTTGGCATCGGTCTTCCCCGACGGGTCTAGGGGGAGAGGCGAGGCGGCAACGTTCAGAATGACTAGCTCTTCAGGTATTATTTCGGCTCCCCCCGGGGCGTTTTCCATGAATTTAACTGTTCCCCGCACTGCCACCACGTACTCCTTGCCTAATTCCTTAGCCTTCTCGTAAAGCCCTCCGCTTCTCTTGGGGAACGTCACCTGAACTCTTCCCTCCATATCCCTCAGGATCACAAACACGAGGCCGCCGAGATCCCTTACGCGCTCAACCCACCCGCAGACAACAACCTCTTTCCCGTCAAGCTCCGGCTTTATATCCTTCGAGTAATGTGTCCTCCTAAGTTTAGGCGGGCTGCATGGCAACGCTACCACCATTCTGCCCCTCGAGGAAGTTTAAGTGGTGGTGGAACTCACAGGTATTAATATTTTGTTGGATCCGTCTTCATTATCTCGCGTGTAAGACACGTCGCGTAGCTCCCCTTGGGGAGGAAGAATGATAAGGATGCCATAACCCCGTCCAGCTCTCTGTCCACTGAGACCCTCAGCAGCTTTAGCGTCGGCGGGTTAATCAGTGCCTGCCTGAAGTCTCCTCTCGCGGCGAGCTCTGGCATTGACTTCATCTTAAAAGCATCTAAGCTGACCCCGAGCTCGGACAGAACCCGCTTAACTATTCCTTCCTGCGGGGAGCCCGGTGGAAGGAGGGTATCGTAACCGACGACGGGAAGAGCCAATATCGCTCGCCCGCATTCTATGAGAGAGTTAACATCGTTCACGTTGCCCTCGTTAACTAGAATCAGAGAGTCCGGTAAGCTGTTTTTTATGGTTACGGCAAAGTCTCCCACGTTAACCCGGTTCAGTGGGAGGCCAAGCATCCTCCTTTCACTCAGAACAAGATTGAATATGTAGGACTGGGCTGCGTGAACAAACATCATGGCTAACCCTCTCGGCAGCCTCCTGAAGGCGCCCACGAAGTCGTTTGGAAACTTCACCAAGTGGTTGAGCATAGCGCGTTCATACGCCAAGTGGTTGGGGAAGAGCTTTAGCGCACCCTTAAAATCTGCTGTTTCGGCTAAGTAGCTTCTAGCCGCCCTAGCTTCCTCGCTCTCCATCGGGTAGACGCGGGAGAGAAACTCCATCGCCGCCTCCCTGAACTCCCCTCTAAGAAGCTTTAGGCCGACCATATGCGTTACGGGC
The DNA here is from genome assembly GCA_018383835.1 of Candidatus Jordarchaeia archaeon. Taxonomy (GTDB): domain Archaea; phylum Asgardarchaeota; class Jordiarchaeia; order Jordiarchaeales; family Freyrarchaeaceae; genus DTBI01. Next base: position 5,306 of record JAHAWR010000040.1, read on the forward strand.
CGCGTGACGCCAAACCTCTGATGCCCATAGAAGTTCGGAAAACCCCCCTCCTCCTCCAGCTCCACCATGATTTTAATTATCCTTTCCTCAGCTCTCCAGGCAGGTAGGCGGATCTCGCGTATGTTAACCCTGAAGAAGTTCCCCCAGAGGTCGCCCAGCTTGACCCCCTCAGCCGAGCGCCATGCCCCCCTTATAACGACGCCCCTAATTTTTAGGGACTTCAAAGCTTCAGGGTCAACTCTCCAAGCGCTCATCCTCTGAACGGCGATCGCTCTCTTATCCTTAACCCCGGCGTAGGAGAAGCGCTTCCTGCTAACCCTCAGCGCCCTCGCCATCATCCTTATCATCTCAAAGGTGTCGTATCTGCCATGGCGTTCAACAACGAAGACGCAGTAGTCTCCTTCCCCTCCACAGGTGTTCCAGCTGAGACCTCTCCGGAGAACTTCCCCTTCAAGGGTCACCTCCTCAACTATGAAGTCTTCCAGCTTAAACCTGAGGCGGCCGCCCACACCTGGAGTCTTCGTTATGAAGAAGCGCATCCCCAAGTCGAACTCCAAGCCCAATATGGTTCCCTCACAACATCCACAGCTTCACAGGGCTAGAGTAGGGGGAGGCTGCCTGTCAGCTGGTCTATTATCTCGTTTGGAGCTGGACCTATGGCTAGGGTCGTTACCGTTCCGGGCGGAATCTCGGTTAACCCCATGTCACGGATCTTAGCATAGGGTAGCCCCTTCTCTTCCGCCTTCTTCTCGAAAAGCTCTAGCTCCTCGAGCGACGAAACTTTCAAAGCTACCTTCTTCTGTCCTTCTTCCATCCACCTCTGCCACCACTCCGGTCTGCCCCGCCTCGCCTCTTCTGCTGCCGAAACCGCCGCATGAGCCACCTGAACCGCCGTCTTCCCTTTACTCATCTTCAAGTCACTCCTAATCAGTATGACCATCTTGTACTCGAACAATGCCAATCACCTGTAATCCATCATAAACCAACAACCACACATTTAAAAATGCTACAGAAGAAAGGAATAGAGGGTTGCTTTTGAAGAGCGACGTTGTCGTTGTGGGTTGCGGCCCGGCGGGGTCTCTGGCGTCCCTTGAAGCAGCTAGGAAAGGAGTGGAGGTATTGATTCTGGAGGAGCATAAAGCTGTGGGGGAGCCGGATCACTGCGCTGGACTAGTAAGCATCAGCGGGCTGAAGAGGCTCGACCTAAGAGTTCCCGAGGAGTGCGTCCTTAACAGGGTTTATGGAGCCCGATTCTTCTCTCCCTCGGGAGTCACATTTACAGTTAGAAGAAGGACGGCGCAGGCGGTGGTCCTTGACAGAAGGAGGTTTGACAGGTGGCTTGCATCTCTCGCCCATGACGCGGGCGCACACGTAATCTTGGGTGAGAAGGTGGATTTCTTCATGGCTAGACCTGAGGAGGCCGTCGTGGCTGTTAAGGGTGGAGAGGAGGTGCGTGGGGAGGTAGTTGTCGACGCTGAGGGGTGCAGGGGGAGAGTCGCCAGGTTAGCTGGGCTACCTAGGCCCGTGGGGCGCTTGCCAGCCGTCCAGTTCGAGCTAGCTGGAGTCGATGGGGACGAGGACTTTGTCGAGCTCCATTTTGGCAGCACTTTTGCGCCCGGCTTTTTTGCTTGGGTCATACCGATAGAGAATGGTGTAAGAGTTGGATTGGGAGCGTACTCCCGTCCAGGAGAAAGACTGAAGGCCTTTATTAAGAGGAGGGGGCTCTCAGATTGTAAGGTGATTCGCAAGATAACTGGTGTAATAATCACGGGGGGTCCTGTGAAGAGAACTTACGCTAGCCGCATAATAACTGTTGGAGATGCGGCGGGACAAGTAAAGCCGACGACGGGCGGCGGCGTAGTTACAGGGGGCATCTGCGCAAGGGTAGCTGGGCGAGTGGTAGCTGAGGCGATCCTTGAGGGAAAGGTAGGAAAACCGCTGAGGGCATATGAAAGAACGTGGAGGGGGATCCTTGGGAGGGAGTTTTTCTTTATGGGTCTCGCACGCAAATTTCTAAACAAGGTTAGCGACAGGGGACTTGATGTGGCTTTTAGTGCAATACGTGAGCACGGCGGAACAGAGGTTCTAGAAACTTACGGTGACATGGACTTCGAATCAGAAGCTCTCAAAAGGCTTCTCGTTAACCCATACATTCTGCTAAGATCCATCCTCCACCTGATAGTGTAAGGCATTTGCGCTTGCAAGCCTCAATCAAAAAATATATATCTGCGTTTGGTGGGGGAAGTTTCCTGTTTTCTCAATGAGAGGGTGAACTATTGCAGCTTCCGCTGTTCATCAATCTTGAACAGGTTGCGCAGGGCCTTTTTATGACAGTCATCATGTGGATATTTCAGTACGGGTTTCTGGGCTTCTACGCAGCGATGGTCATACAGGCGATAATAGCAGTCATCCCAAGCGAACTCATACTTATGTTCGGAGGAGTCACATACATGTTCATCTACTGGCCAGTGAACTTAGTTAAGGGGTTTGATTATGCTTTGCTCATGACCGCGCTGGTTGGTGGAGTCGGCGAGTTGACAGGGGCAGTCGCAGGATTCTACATTGCAAGAATTGTGGGTAGGCCGGTTGTAGCCAAGTGGGAAGAGGCGGCGCGGGCTCGCAACGGGAACCCAAACGCTGAGAAGCTTGGGAGGGTTGAAAGAGCGATCATACTGACCTTGGGAGACGCCGTCACTATAGCGGACAACTGGCTTGAGAGGTGGGGGGCCGTCGCCGTCCTCCTGATGCGCCTAGCACCACCCATACCCTTCGACGCGGTATCCTATGGGGCGGGCCTCACCAAAATAAAGTTCAAGCCATTCATCGCCGCCACGGCAGTCGGATCCTTCCCAAGAGCCCTCATGTACGCCTACATAGGTAAAAGAACGTATGAAAGCTTCGTGTTAATCCCCCAAGCCCTAAGGGCACTCTTCTTCCTTACCGAAAACCCTCTAGCCCAAATAGTAATATACAACTACCTAGTGGGCAACCCTCTCATGAGCAATCCCTACACAATATTCTTCGTCGTGGCAGCTGCAATACTCGCATCACTATACTTCTCATATGAAATCATAAGGAGAAGACACCTCAGAGGACACCAGAAGTGGCGGCAAGGAGTCCACCCCCAGAGGTGAGGGAGAAGGCGAGTAGGAGGCTTGTGGAGCCTAAGTAGCTTCAGTATCCTTTTTAAGAGGGGAGGGGCTTCAGTTTTTGGGCGTGGTCGCTGTGGCAAAGTGGCCTTACATTGCTGGGGACTACCTAGTTGGGAAGGAGGATGGCGCCTTTGCAGTGGTTACCTGTGGGTCGCATGACTTACCGGAGAAGGTTGTTACGCGGGCGGCAGACATCGTAGCCATAGCGGGGTCGTGTGAGACTGAGAACGATGGGGTTGCTAGGATCCTCCAGAACATCGTCTCCAACAGCAACATAAGGTTCCTCGTTATCTGCGGGGAGGAGGTCGTAGGACACGCGCCGGGGCAAACCATCATAGCCCTGTACGAGAACGGTATAGGGGCAAACTACAGGGTCATCGGAAGCGAAGGCACGATACCAGTCCTGAACCCGAAGTATTTCAGGATAGGGGACCCCCATACAGTCGTCGAACGTTTTAGAAAGCAAGTCACGCTGGTCGACATGCGCGGGGAAAGGGATCCGGACGTTGTGGTGACGAAAATTCGCTCTCTCGCAGCAACACGGGTTGAGAGGTACCCTGAGCCACCGCTTCTCCCGCTCCCGGAGGAGGAAAAGTACGACTGGGCTACGGCGCTCAGGCGTGTGGTTGAGGAGGGGAGCTGGCTGAGGGAGAGGGGGGCCGAGCCCGTCAACGTGCTATTCTACCGCGGGGAGCTAAAGGTTTGCGACGTCGCCGGCATCAAGCTTGGGGGGCAGCGGGGGGAGTACCCTATTGTCCTGTCAGGAACACTCTTCTACAGGAGGGATCCCTTGGTTGAGGATCCGTTTAGGGGAGTTTTCAACGAGGAGGCTGCGGAGGAGCTAATAGTGAGGCAGATGGAGCTCTCAGACGAGTACAGTTTGCCCTCGATGGTGCACGTGGTGGGCGAAACAGGGGAGGCGCTTTCGAAGTATTTGTTCTTCGTGGCGGACGTCGCCGACACTCCAGTAATAATAGACTCGACGAGCCTCGAGGCGCGGGTGGAGGCTATGAAGGCTGCGAAGGAGGCTGGGCTGGAGCACAGGACGATATACAACTCCGTGCTTAGCGCCGAGGAGAGGGAGCTCGAAGCACTACGCGCCATAGCACCGGTAGAGTACGCTATAATCCTAGCATACGGGTTCACCCTAGAGGAGCGCTTAAAAAAGGTCAAGACTATACTGGCGGGAGTTCAGGGTGTCGTCGAGAATGCGATCCTAGACCCCGGGGTCCCCATACTTGGCGAGGGAGGAATAGAGGCGCTCCACGCAGCTTGGACCATGAAAAGGCTTTACGGGAACCCCGCCGCCATAGGAATCCACAACCTCGTCGCCGGAGTACCACACGAGCTTAAACAGAAAATGGACTTCACCTTCATATACGCCCTCCCCTCCATATATGGCTTGGATCTTAGCCTCTACGGCCCAATAAGGAACGCACCAAGAATCTTCCCCCTCGTGGCGGCAGTGGAGGCAGCGGTGGCGGACGAGCTACACAACGCCCTCGGCATCCTTCCAAGGCCGGTTCACCCATACTACAAAGTGAGGGAGGCGAGGTGAAGCCCTACGGCCCCTACCTCATAAGAGCGTGCCACGTGGATGCAGCCTGGAGGCAGGCTAACAGGGTCATCCTAGAGAAGGGCATACCCGTAACCACAGAGGACAAGAAGCAGGAGACGCTGGAAACCATAGGGTGCATAATACACCTAACAGACTGGAGAAGTGGACCCATACTGCCCCGAGGATACATAGGAATGGAGGAGGCAACTCTCAAGGAAAACTACATACCCCAGTACCTAACAGCTGAGAGAGGGGCACACACCTACACTTACGGTTGGTGTGCAAGGAAACGGTTCGGCGTCAACCAAGTCAGGAATGCGGGGGAAGCCCTTAAGAGGGGCAACATAGCTGTAATCCAGTTCTGGAACCCGGCGTCAGACACGCTTAGCCCAAACCCGCCATGCATAAGCATGATAGTCCTCCACAGGGTGGGGGACACCGTCAACGCCATAGCATACATCAGGAGCAACGACATGGCAAGAGCCTGGCCGGAGGACGTGGCTGGAATAAACGCCGTGTTCCTCACAGAGGTAGCCTTACACCTCAAAGGCGTAGAGTCCATCGGAACAACAACCACAATATCGGCGTCAGCGCACATCTACAGGACGGCGGAGGAGGAGTTGAAAAAGGCTTTAGGCCAAACGCTAACTCCAACGGTCGTAAAGCAAAAACACAAGAAAAACGAAGCTGTAGGCGGGCCAATGATATTCGAGGCGGCAAACATAGGCGATGCTGCGGAGAAAGCTAGAAAGGCAGCGGAAAAACATGCGAAACAAAGCGGCATCTACGTCGCCCTAAAGATCCACAAGCCCGAAGCCGGCAAAACCGACCAGGAAATACTGGAGAGCCTCGAAAACTACCAAGGAGTAACAGATAATGGAGAAAGAGTGACGGTAAACCAGCTTCAATACGCAGCTGAAAAAGCCGCCACAACCCCACAAAGCAGAAGAATAGTCATAACATCCTGTAACCCGAAAACAAACCAGTACACTAATCCTCTCCTAATACAGTTCCTCCCCAGGCAAGGCGAAAACCACACACTAGCATTATACGCCAACGTCAAACTAAGCGAGCTACTGGAAGAAGTCGCAAAAGCCGCAACCATATACAGAAAAATTTCGGAAAGAGCACACGTAAAACCAGGACCACTAACAATAATCATAACCCCCCTAGAAGAGTAACAACAACTTTACCAAGTCATCCACAATGAACCCGAAAGAATAGTGACGCCCTTACATGGTTAAGGAACATAGCCAAGCTGGGTTCTGGGCTACGTAGTTTTTGGTAGGCATACGTAGCTCTTGTGGCTCACCAGCCTAAAACCCCTCACGAGCCCATCATAAGAGCTTCTTAATTTTGCAGCATTGATGTTTATTATGTTATTCTACCGTGAAACTCATGATGACGGCCCCCCAGAAAACTTTCAAGGGAAAACGCGCTATAAGGCTACCATCGCTACACTACTACTCCTTAAGCACTAGAGAAGCAGCAAAGCTCACCGAAAGCCTAAAATCAGCCCGAAGAAAGGGCAACTAAAAACCAAGCCACCAGCTGAAAACAAGGCAGCCACAAACAATTTAACAGCAACACACCAACCGGCAGGCACTAGAAGAGAAGACACTTACAGTTAACAGGAAAACGTTTACCTCTAGGCAACTCACGACGCCGCCGAAAACAAATCAGCGCAGCAACAACCAGGAAAGCCGAAAACAATCGGCACTACCAGAAACCAGCAAGAGAAATTGCAACTACCGAAAGAAAAAGCAGCGCAGAAACAGTGAAACCCTCAGGAAAGCCCAAATCATGCCGCACAGCCCAACCCACGGTAGGAGGTGATCCAGCCGCAGGTTCCCCTACGGCTACCTTGTTACGACTTCTCCCCCCTTACCCGCTTCAAGTTCGACCTCGCCCGGAGGACGAAGCCTCACCCGAAGCGGATTCGGGTGGAGCGACGGGCGGTGTGTACAAGGAGCAGGGACGTATTCACCGCGGGATGTTGACCCGCGATTACTAGGGATTCCGTGTTCATGAGGGCGAGTTGCAGCCCTCAATCCCAACTGAGACCGGGTTTATGGGGTTACCTTCCCCTTTCGGGGTCGGAACC
>JAHAWR010000200.1:0-127 GCA_018383835.1 Candidatus Jordarchaeia archaeon
CCAAGGGGGGTAAGATAGGCTTTATTGTGGGTAAAGGTAAAGGCGGAGAAAAGTTATCTGAAAAAGCGAGTGCGCACGTATTGGTTAAAAGTATAAGTGAAGTTGATGTCGATTATTACGTGAGAAA
>JAHAWR010000200.1:134-688 GCA_018383835.1 Candidatus Jordarchaeia archaeon
TTGCCAGCTGCACTTAGAATTCTCGAATATTTTGGTATTAAAGATGAGCAATTACTAGAGAGAGGTCAGCAAACTTTACTCGATTTCTTTAGCTAGGAAATTTAACCACTTTACTATGGTCTAAGCAACGGCTACCAAGTAAGTATCATCGGCTGCGGAATCCACCAAATCGGAGACGTCTTCCAACATTTCAGCTATGCTCAGCAATAAGATCATCAATGATGCCGGGATGTTTGCCTCGAGAATCTTAAACGTAGCTTCCCTGTATTTTGCATCGATGCTTGCCTCAATAGCCGATATCCTCCCTCGAATCTCTGTGGCTTTACCACGTGTCAAGGCGTTAATCATAACCGTGTACTCGTCCATCATCGAGATAAGCGCCGTTGCCATATCTATTAGCACCGCTCGAATATCCACTGGAACGTTCCAGGACTTCGAAACAATGTACTCCACGCGGTAAGTTATGCCCCCGAGCTTATCCAGAACGCCTAGCATTTTTGATGACATTCTGAGCCATTCCTCCTTACTATATAGTGAAGGCGCTACCGCAGAGA
>JAHAWR010000200.1:710-1740 GCA_018383835.1 Candidatus Jordarchaeia archaeon
AAGCAAAACAGCGTTCTCCTTGCTTTTCCTCACCTCCTCGGACAGCCACCTCACTGCCTCATATTCCCCTTTCCCTAGAGCATTGAATGCATTCGATATGCCCTTTAACATTTCCTTAGCTATTAACAGCTCGCTCCTCAGTATGTTGAGTAACTTTTCATCAGCGGTTGTGGATTTCCTACTTTCAAGCTCGATGCTCATGCTTTTACACCGGCGATCGTTATTGGAGCGCGAACGGCTGCTATTGTGTTATCAGCCACTCCAAGCTCCTTGAGTTCATCGCCATTGCACCAGACTTCGCTCTCTGGCACAGAGTCAAGCGCTAGCACGCTGAAAATTAAGCGTTTTTTGCCACCAATAACAATTTCAACTTTGTCTTTGATACCCAGGTATTCCATAGCCTTGGGGTTCATCCTAGCCTGTTGCCGTGGTACTGTATCCTTCCTCCTAATACGTAATCGACGCTCCCTCACCGTCAAGCCAACCCCGAAACCCTTGGGCTATGTAAATATAAACGTTTTACCCGCGTACGTTTTACATCCTCGCTTGTGTAACTTTCACTCGGAAGATTTTGCCTCTCTCAATGACGATAGCTTCCCCTTTCTTCAACCGCATTACAAGCTGACAAATGTCTGCTTGCCTCTGTCCCGCCGAGAACAGTCGATGCAGCCCTAGGACCTCAGCCTCCTTAGGAAGCATGGCATGAACTATAACAACCTCAGCGTTGCTGATCACACCCCAAGCTACCTCGGATGGATTTTGGGTCACAGCGATTAGGATTTCACCGTGCTTCCGAAGTTCGAAGAACATCCGCTCCCCAATAGTAGGTTCCGCGTCTAACCGCCTGTAGGGAGCCACATTCCAGAATTCCTCAACCAAGGTCGCGTGAACAGGCTTGCCTGTAACACCTCTTGAAACAGCCCTGTCGTAGACATGTTTCAGAAGGAAGAGCGTAAAGAGTCTTTTAGCGTAGATACTCTTAAAAGGACTTAAGTCGACAATTGTGTTCCTGGCAAAAAACGCTTAATTT
>JAHAWR010000200.1:1778-1920 GCA_018383835.1 Candidatus Jordarchaeia archaeon
GGCAAGCGGGGAGAGCCGGCGTATCAAGGCCATTTTTGTCTCGTAGTCATAGAAGCTGCGTGTTGGCGCTTCTTCAATTGCTTTAAGGAGATCGCTGAGGTCCTTAGCCCCCTTTGTGCACGCATTCTTCACAGCCACTCTC
>JAHAWR010000039.1:0-1504 GCA_018383835.1 Candidatus Jordarchaeia archaeon
AGAACTTTAATTATAATCACCATGATTCACCTCAAATCGCATCCATCATTAAAAACTTAACTGCATCTTTGCTGAAAAAGTACATTGCTCGCATATAGATATACCATACAAAAGTAATACCCTTACATATTTAAAAAATTTTTGGCACTAAATGTTTAAAAATGCATTTTTCACAGATCAAATGAAATTTATCTTAAAAATACCTTTTTAAAAAAGGTAAATGGACAAGCAAACCTTGCTTTAAATAATCTCAAGAACTTATTTTATTTTTGTTTTTATATTGTAAAAAGCGCAACAACAGATGACTTTTGAGTCTGAAGGCCGGATAAGGGCAAGCAAAAAGCCTTCTAAAAGTTTAAAAAGGAATAAACACCCCTCCTCATGAAGGGAGGGTTCACTTTTGAGTGAGTGTCCGAGATGTAAATCAAACAGCATTAAACTAGGCAGCAACATAATTATACAAGTTGGAAAAACGCGCTCGAAAAAAGTTGATATTTTGGAATGTCCTAAATGTGGCTTAGTGTACTACGAATCATCCAAGGAATAGCCTCAGTATCACCCAAACTAAACTATTCTTATTTTTCTTGTCATGCTTAGCTGGGAATTTAATAAAAACAGAAAATGGTGTTTTATTCTCCTTTGAATTGAGGTTGCCTTTTTTCTAGGAACGCTTTCATTCCTTCCTTCTGGTCTTTTGTTGCAAAGCAGAGGCTGAACGCCGAATTCTCAAGGCCTATTCCTGCCTCTAAGTCGCATTCCAGCCCTTTTCTTATCACGTTTTTCGCCAGTTTCACCGCTATTGGAGGCTTGCTTGCCAACTTCTCAGCCAACTCGTTCACCGTTGCTTCCAGCTTGTCTTCTGGGACAACCTTGTTGACCAAGCCCGCCTGTAACGCCTCTTGTGCGCTTATTCTTTCCCCAGTAAGTATTATCTCCATCGCTTTAGCTACGCCAACCATTCTCGGCAGGCGTATGCATCCACCCCACCCAGGGATAATTCCAAGGTTGATCTCGGGTTGTCCTAGCCAAGCCTTCTCGCTCGCTATCCTTATGTCACACGCTAGGGCAAGCTCGCATCCTCCTCCTAGAGCGTAGCCGTTTATCGCAGCTATCACGGGTATGTCGAGTTCCTCCAGCATCCTGAACACCCTGTGGCCTCGCAGTGACGACTCCTTGGCTTGGAGGGGTGTTGCTTCCACCATCGCCCCCACGTCTGCACCAGCGGAGAAGGCCTTCCCTGACCCTGTTATGACCAGCACCCTAACGTCCCTGTCAGACTTAACCTCCTCTATCACTTTCTCCAGCTCTCCTATTAGTTCAGGGCTCAGCGCGTTAAGCTTGTCAGGTCTATTCAACGTTATCTTTGCAATCTTGCCTTCTTTCCTAAATATGATGTTCTTGTAGCTCATTTTTCCACCTTCAACTCTTTCTATCAAAGAGGAACCACATATTAAAGTGTTATGTCGTCTTTTATAAGTAGCTCCTAATAGTATTTTATTTTTAT
>JAHAWR010000039.1:1513-12308 GCA_018383835.1 Candidatus Jordarchaeia archaeon
GGAAAGTTTTTGAGCTTGCTTCTCCTCCTTTTTCTTGGTGGTGTGTTGCCGTCTTCGTCTGGGAAGCGGAGTGAAGTCGCGAGGGAGGCTGCTCGCATTTTGTATTTTAGGTTGGCTCCAGAGTACTATGACGCTAAACGTCGGGCTGCTAGAAACCTTAGGGCTCATGTGCTTCCGACGAACAGGGAGGTTGCGCTTGAGCTTGACAAGCTTGCAAGCCTCCTAGAGGGGGAAAGAAGGGTTGAGAAGTTAAAAGAGTTAAGGGAGGACGCGTTAGAGGTTATGGTGATGCTTGAACAGTTTAGCCCGGTTCTCGTCGGATCGGTGTGGAGGGGGACTGCAAGGATCGGGAGCGACATAGACATCAGGGTCTTTGCGGACGAACCTCAGGATGTGATTAAAGAATTAAATAGTAAAGAAGTGGACGTGAATATGGAGCTTTCAGGTAAAGATCGTCTGAAAAGGTATGTTCACCTTCACTTCAAGACGCGCAGAGGGAACAGTGTTGAGGTAGTTGTACGCCCGTTAGAGGAGAAGTATTTAAAGGAAACGTGCGACATCTTTGGGGACGAAGTTAAGGGCTTAACTATACCCGAATTAAAGAAAGTTTTAAGGGAGGACCCAGTGAGGAGATTCGTCCCTGAGTAGCTTTTACCTTCATACTTCGGGTTGGTGGGCTAGTTGAAGGCTGTTATTCTGGCCGCTGGTGAAGGTACAAGAATGTACCCGTTAACCTGCACATGTCCTAAACCTCTTCTCCCTGTATCTGGAAAACCTGTCCTGAGACGCATTCTTGAAGGGCTAAAGGTAAGCGGAGTAAGCGAGGTCCTAGTGGTGGTTGGACGCCATATGGATGCCGTTAAGGAAGTGTTGAGTGGAGTTGGCCTGAGGGTAGAGTATGTTGTCCAGAAGAGGCCTCAAGGGACAGCTCACGCGGCAAGCTTGGCTGAGGAGTTCGTTGGAGGCGAGGACTTCCTGCTTGTGAACGGTGACGTTCTGGTTCCTGAACCATTTTACGGAAAAATACTGAACGTTTTTCGCCATAGTGGAGGAAATGTTGTCTCGCTGGCTAGGGTAGATGACGTATCTAGTTACGGCATGGTTGAGGTGAAAGATGGACGGGTTGTCCGTATAATAGAGAAGCCGGAAAAGCGGGTTGGCGGGCTGGTCAACGCCGGAATTTACGCCTTCACCAGCGAATTTTTCGAGGAGCTCAAGAAGACGCCTCTTTCAAAGCGGGGAGAATACGAGTTAACCGACACTATTCAGCGCATGATAGATCGAGGGGCGCCTGTAATACCATGCGAGGTTGAGGGGTGGTGGGTGGACATAGGCTACCCTTGGGATCTTTTGCGTGCAAACGAGCTCGTCATGGAAAATAAAAAAGAGGAACTCGTAATACATAAGAGCGCCAAAGTAGAAGATGGAGCAACTATACATCCGCCGGTGCACGTGGGGGAAGAAAGCACTATTAAAGCTGGCGCCTACATAGAAGGCCCCGCATACATAGGTCGGGGTAGCGTCATAGGACCGAACTGCTACATTAGACCCTACACGTCCATAGGCAACTATTGCCACATAGGTAACGCATGCGAAATAAAGAACTCCATAATCATGGACGGCACCAATGTGGCGCACCTCTCATATGTTGGAGACAGTATAATCGGAGAGAATGTGAACTTGGGCGCTGGAACCATAATAGCGAACCTACGCTTCGATGGAAAAAATGTCGCATCAACCGTTAAAGGAAGAAAAATTGACACAGGAAGGAGGAAGATGGGCGCCATCATAGGAGGAAACGTGAAAACTGGAATAGGAGTAATGCTGATGCCGGGCGTTATGATAGGTTCAAACGTAATGATAGGTCCGGGCGTGGTCGTGACGGAAAACGTTCACCAAAACACCATGGTCATACTTAAACAAGAAATTCAAAAGCTACAGCTGAAAGAAACACCTTCAAAGTGAACCTAACTTCACAGTAGCTTGTCATCCAGTTTCTCATATAGAGGTAGGGCACATTTGATTTAAATTGTCGTCCGGTAAGATGCTACTCTACGTATTTCAACTTATTGAAGTGAGAGAGTAACGATGGGGAGGCACCATGAATGTTTTCTTAAGAAACATGCCGTTTTTTGCGGTAAAGACTATGATTTTTGAATCATGAACGAAATCCTTTAATTTTCGTTAAAGATTAAAAGATCTTTAAGGAAAGTGCGAAGGTGTTTGCGTGATGATAAGCTCAAAAGTTTTCCAGAAGACGTTGCAGGAGCTCCAAAAGCATCCGGGTGTTAAAGGAGTAATAGTTACGAGCAGCGAGGGGTTGCCTATAAGCACAACTCTTGATCCGCAGAAAACGGAGACCATCTCAGCCCTTGTGACCTCTCTTGTTGGAAAAGCTAAAGGCGTCGTAAAGGAAATGGGTGAGGGAGCACTGAAGTTCCTTACGCTTGATGCTGGTAAGAGCGAGATTCAGATCGCTCCAGAGCAGGAGTTCGTGCTCATAGTGCTCAGAGAAAAGCCGGAGTAACATCCAATCTTTTTGCGAGGAGTTAAAAATGCTGAGTGCGAAAATCAAATATATGTAAAGGTTCATGAAAGTATAAGTGTGATTTGGGGGACCATAAAATGACGGTGGATGTAAAAGCCTTTGAGCGCATTCTGGCTGAAGTAATTAAAGCTGAAAGTGGTATCAAAAAAGTAATCCTAGTTGACCGCACAGGCCTTACGATAGCATACACTACAAGGTTCAGCTACTTCAAAGTTGACGTTGAAGGGATAGGCGCCATAGCATCAGCGGTCTACTGCGCCAGCGAAGAGCAAGGAAAAAGCCTCGAACTTGGAGAACTCCAAATAGTGACGTCAGAGTTTGAGCAGGGAAAAATATTCGCTTCCAGCTGCGGAAAAGGAATACTATGCATCATAACGGATGAAACAGTAAACATAGGAATGGTTAGGCTACTCATGAAGAAAGCCTCAGAGCAGCTTAAAGCAATCCTAGACGAATTCCTCGCCGAGAAACCGGTAGTCCCGCTAGCCGAAGGAGAAGAGGAGAAAGAACTAAAGGCCGCCTTCGGAGAACTAGAAAAAGTGTAAATCTCCATGCAATCGGCTAGCATCCAAGTGAAAACTAAAGCTTCCCCTTTCTAAAAGGGGAGACGTTAAACCTAAGAGCCTCCTATCAAACAATTAGAATACTATGGAACTTGGCTGGAAGCAGCATGCGAACTATGCAGCTACGCTAATGCTTCTGCAATTATACGTCTAAATGGAATCTCTTGAAATAATGTCGCTTAACTCTCCTCTTTCTGCTCCGCACTTAATTTCCCGAAGTCGATCAGTAAACTCGGAGCTCCAATTTGGAGGATGAAAAACACGTGGTGGTGAAAAGCGTTTTGTTCCGAGGAAAATGGTGGACGAGTTTACCAAAAGCGTTAAAAACGACGCCTCAAGAAAAGAAAAGTATGACAAGACCCGTGTTACCGCTCAATATGTTTTCATCATCATTGATAAATTTGGAAGGTGGTAAGAAATAAATAAAATAAAAACGAAAAAGACCTTTGTCGGTGAAGGTGTGGAAGATGCGACGTGACGCTCAAGGAAGGTTGAGGTTTAAAATTGTCCTTTGGGGGCCGTCACTCTCAGGTAAGACGACCTGTTTACGTTGGATATACGATGAAGTGACAGGCCTCACCAAGGGCGGCTTTACGTCAGTTGAAGACCCAACAGGGCGTACACTTTACTTCGACTACACTCCAATTTCAGCAACAGGCAAGGTTATCTTCGACGTCTTCACAGTAGCAGGCCAGAAGAGGCACAGGCACCAGCGAAAAATAGTCCTTCAGGGAGCAGATGGCATATTGTTTGTTGCCGACTCCTCTCGAAGCCAACTCCAGAACAATATTGAAAGTTTAGAGGAGCTGAAGGGGATCTTAGGGGATCAGCTTGGTAAAGAGATCCCCATGTTAGTTCTACTCAATAAGAGAGACCTTCCTGACGCCGTTCCTAGGCAGGAGCTTGTGTCTGCTCTTAAGGTTGAGGGCTTTCCAGTCTATGAGTCAATAGCTACAAAGGGTTTGGGTGTTAAAAGAGCTTTTCAGGCAATAGCCAGAGAGGTTCTATTGAAGCGTATGTACAATGTTTAAACTGCCTCTTGGAATGCCAGAATACTTAAAAACCTCTTTGTAAATTTTTTAATTTTAGGGATCGAATCCCGATTAAAAGCACGATTACACGGTGAGTGAACCAAAATGTTGCTCGGGAAAAATGAGGAAATCGAAAACATCTTAAGGAAACTTCAGGAGAATGTTCCACAGATAGATGGTGCCGCTGTAGTTAGCGTTGAGGGCTTGCCCATAGCTGCGAGTTTGCCTCCCGAAATAGATGATGTGAGGCTTGCCGCTATAACTGCTGCCATACTCAGCTTGGGCGAGAGGGCTGTTCAAGAGTTTGAGAAAGGACTTGTAGACGAAGTTTACGTTAGAGGAAGTGGGGGTTATATCCTAGTCATGGGAGCCGGGCCCAATGCCGTGTTAACGGTGAGCGCCTCAAAGGATGCGAACCTTGGGGTTGTGCGCCTTTATATGAAGAGGGCTGCCGAAAAAGTCGCAGAATTGATCTAAAAATCGTTAGAAAGATACAGCTGCCGGTTTATTCTCGGTATCATAGCCATTAAAACCGATATTTCAGTTAATCTTCTCCTGTTTATTATACCGTGAGTTAGGTATCCTATTGCTCCCTGCTTTCTACCTAGGTTTTCTATTCTTGTTATTTGGCTCATTGCCTCCCCAACTTCTAATCCTTCTTCGAGTACAGCTTTCATTACTTGGGGAGGGTACTCGAAGCCTGGCCCACAACCCACAGTTAGCCATCCATCCCTATCAATTATGGCGCAGTACTGGAAGTCCATGTACCCCGTTCTCGTGGCTGAAACACTTATAAGCCCTGCCTCTATCCCAACACCTAACTCGGCGTTCGTTCGGCTGAGAGCCTCCTTCGCCCTGTTAATCGCTCCTCTAAGCGTCTGCTCAATACCTATAGGCTGCCTAGGGATCCCGGGGTCAACTCCAACTGAAACAACATTAACGGCTCCTATCAATCTGCGCATAATGCACTTTACAGCATCCACCTTAACCGGGTTCTCAGATCCTACTGCCACAACAAGCATAAACCCAAACCTTCTGCCTCTTCCACCTGAAATCCTTAATCTCAAAGGAAAAAAGAAGCCTATTTAATCTTTACATTTTAAACCATTAGAGCACCATTAAAGTGAACTTCTCCTGCTGTGCGACAACTTTGTTGGGGGAACACGTTTATGTCGAAGTTTATCGGTTTTAGGTTTGGGTGCTCGGGTTGCATGAACAGCGCCTTAGTATCCTGAAAAACAAGATGAAGGACGCTGATGGTTTTCTCATGACTAATTCGATGAACATAGGGTACTTCACAGGATTCTTCCCAGGTTTTCCGTCTCTTCTTTTCGTACCAAAGGACGGTGAAGCTGTTCTCTTCGTATCTAGGGCGGATGCTGCCTCCGCTGAAGAGAAGTGCCGCTTCAGAGTTGAAGTCGTCGGGAAGGAAAGCTACGTGGAAAAGCTCAGGGAGCTCCTAAGACCTGGTTTCAGAAAGATAGGTGTTGAAGAATCCCTTGAAGCTGGTTTTTTTTCACGCCTCAAAAAAGAGTTTCCTGAAGTTTCCTTCGATTTTTTTAATGACCCGTGGGTTATTAGGAGCATTAAATCTGCAGAGGAGATTAAGGTGATACAGAAAGCTATTGAAATAGCCGAAGCAGGGTTAAAGGCGGCTGTGGAAGCGGTAGGTGTGGGTGTTCGCGAGTGCGACGTAGCAGCTGAGGCAGAGTATGAGATGAGGAGGCTTGGAGCAGAGTCTTTCCCCTTCGATACGATAGTTGCCTCCGGAAGTAGGGGGGCGTCTCCTCACGCAATCTGCGGTAATCGGAAAATAAAACGGGGAGATGCTGTAGTAATAGACCTCGGAGCAAGGTACAGGCACTACTGCTCAGACATCACGAGAACAGTTATAGTTGGAGGAAACGAGAAGATGGAGAAAGCATTGAGTTTAGTTATAAGTGCTCAAGAAGTTGCCCTCAGTATGATTAAACCTGAGGTTGCATGTAGCGAGCTGGATCTTTCAGCAAGAAGAATCTTAGAGAATGAAGGTTACGACAAGTACTTCCTCCACAGTTTAGGGCATGGGATCGGACTAGACGTCCACGAGCCCCCATCAATAAGTTCAACGAGTAATGAGCTCCTTAGGGAAAGGATGGTCTTCACCGTCGAACCAGGCGTTTACCTGCATGGTCTCGGAGGGGTACGCGTAGAAGACGTCGTTTTAGTTGAGAAGAAAAAGGGTAGGGTTCTGACCAAACTACCCAAGGATCTCTTCATTTAATGTTCATTCTGGCTGGTGCTCAGTGGGCTCTATTGGTGTTTTCGTGAGCTTTTCGCAACCTTTCTTGGTCACCAGTACGGGGGTCTCAGCCTTATCTTCCGACTCCGGGCTTATTTATCTGAAGATACAGTTCCTCGACCATTCCCTCCTTGAACTTGTAGCTCGTCCAGGGCTCGAATATGGTTATAGGAGGATACCACTCATGCCCAACTATACCTATCCCGTGACCGAAGACTGGCGGCGTGTGAGGCGCATACTCTGTTTTACTGAGCTTGTCCACAACCTTCTGTGCAACCTCTCCAACGGTTACTCCTGGCGAAATGTTGTCGAGCGAAAGCTCAACGAACGTTTCAATCATCTTCTTCTGCTCACTGTTGGCTCTCCCCATAACGACGTTGTATGCAAGGTCAGAATAGTAGAGCTCATATGTGGAGTGCAAGTCTATCATTACGATCTCTCCCTCCTCAACAACCTTATTTGACGGAGGGGTGTAGCCACACCTAGAATATCCGCCCCTGTAGCCCGACGCTATTTCGTCTCCTTCCGTTACCGGCCAATTCCACATCGAACCGAGCTCCCTCATAACTTTCTCTCCTGCCCCAAGAACAGCTGCCTCCGTCACCCCCACCTTTAAAGCCCTTAAGGCGGCCTTCATCCCCTCATCAGCTATGCTGGCGTCCTTCCTCATCTTCTCTATTTCCGCTGGCTCCTTGACGACCACGGCTTCGTTCATAACGTTCGAAGCATTAACGAAGGTGGCGTCTGGAAGCTTCTCCTTCAGCATCGTGAACTCGGCGTGATTTATCACACCCTCAATAAGGCGAGGAGTTACCTCCGCCTCGACACCTATAACTTCCTTCTCAAGTCTCAGCTCCTTAATCCTGTTGGCAACCTGCTCAGTCCAATAAAACCACGGTATGGGGCCCCACGCGTTGATACGTTCTATCCATGTCTCCGCCCGTATCCGTTCAGCCTCAATGATCGAAGGAAAAAATTTCCACGTCGCCCTCCAATGGAATCAGGGCTGCTGCCCTATAAGGTATGAAAGCCCCGAAAACGTAGCATACACTCATCAGCCTCGTAGCAACCAGGGCGTTTATGCCTTCGGCCTCCATGAGGGAACGGATCCTCTTCATTCTTCCTTAAAAGTCGAAACCAGAACTCAAACTACTACCTTCCTTCTTTCTCACCTACCAAATAGGCAATTTTTTGGAAGGGAAACATTAATAAAGGTTAACTTTAGATTGATTTTACAATATTTGGATTAGAACTATGTAATGTTTCAACTTTAAGAATGTAAAGGTGGATGGCAATGGTCGAAGTCTACGTATGCGATACGACGCTCAGAGATGGACGGCAAATGCCTGGAATGTACCTGACACTCTACGAGTGCATCGAAATAGCCAAGATGCTCGACGAAATCGGCGTTGATCAAATAGAAGTCTTTTCCCCATCCTACGTGATAAAGGACTACTACCTCATCAGGGAACTCAACAAGTACGGGCTCTCCGACAAGCTCCTAGTCTGGCACAGAGGACTAAAGAAAGACCTAGAGAAGTCTATCGGAACCAAACTCGAATTCAAAGCGGTTGCCCTATCAATAGCCACAGAGAAGGAGCATAGGGAGAAAAAGCTCCACATGACAAAGAAGCAAATCCTAGAAACAATGTGCGAAGCCGTAACATATGCTAAGGAGCACGGCCTCTACGTGTCAGTCAACGCGGAGAAGAGCGTCGGCACAGAGCTGGAATACCTAATAAAATTCGCCAACGCTGTCGCCGATGCTGGAGCTGACAGGATAAGGTACTGCGACACACTCGGTGAACTAACTCCCCACGAGACATACGAAGTAATATCCCAACTAGTCAAAATGGTCCAGATACCTATAGAGTTCCACGGACACGACGACATGGGGCTAGCTGTGGGGAATGCCATCGAAGCCCTCAGAGCTGGGGCCAAATGGATCGATACAAGCATATGCCGTCTAGGTGAAAGAGGAGGGTTCGCCTCACTCGAGGCAGTACTCTACAACCTCTACAAGCACTTCGACGTAAAGAAGTATAAGATAAATAAGCTTGCTGAACTTATAGCCTTCGTAGAGAAAGCCTCAGGGATAAACCTACCACCAAACACCCCACGAGACATACGAAGTAATATCCCAACTAGTCAAAATGGTCAAGATACCTATAGAGTTCCACGGACACGACGACATGGGGCTAGCTGTGGGGAATGCCATCGAAGCCCTCAGAGCTGGGGCCAAATGGATCGATACAAGCATATGCCGTCTAGGTGAAAGAGGAGGGTTCGCCTCACTCGAGGCAGTACTCTACAACCTCTACAAGCACTTCGACGTAAAGAAGTATAAGATAAATAAGCTTGCTGAACTTATAGCCTTCGTAGAGAAAGCCTCAGGGATAAACCTACCACCAAACACCCCAATAGTAGGAAGGAACATAAGTCGTCATGAAAGCGGGATACATGCTCATGGCGTCCTTAGAGACATCTCGCTTTATGAGAAAGTCAGAGCTGAAGAAGTGGGTCTTACACAATGTGAAGACCTAAAGGAGAGGATAGTCATAGGCGAGACTAGTGGGAGAGAGAGCATAGTATTCGTGCTGAGAAACGCAGGGATAAACTTAGACAAAAACGACCCGATAGTAAGCAAGATACTCCTCAAGATACAGGAACAATACCTTTTCGGGAGGAAGACCAGCGTCCCCCACGAAGAAGTAGTTGAACTCTACAGGATGATATCTAGCGGGAGTAAGGTACCGGTTTCAGTAATAGAAGAAACAACAATAAAATAAAGTCCCATCTTTTTTTTTTATTACTCAATTATCTTGCGCAATATTATGTGGTGTAAAAATCCTTGCTTAGATCTATTTTTCGTGAGACCTCCCAGTAGGCTGGATGCCTTATTTTAAGAGAGTACTTCCCTTTGGGTAATTCTATAGAAAATTTTCCATCGTTATCAGTCATAATTACCCTTCCTCCGACCTCTATGGGGCACATGGGGATCGGCACATGGTTCTCGTCTGTTACCCGCCCCTCAAGGACAGGAATTATTATCACGCTCCTCTCCTATTCTATTAATCCTCTCCCAGCCTTCAAAATTAACTTTTTGAAAAACTGAATTTTATCCTTTTTGATAAAATTCTATTTGGGCTCTTAAAACGTTTTTACGAACATTTTCGCCCCCTCGAGCTGTCGTTGCATTGCCGTAGTTAGCAGTTTCCAAGTAGAAACTTTAAATAGTTGTAAGTATAGATAAGCTACTAATGAATGAAAGACTCTACACGTTTAAAGAAGCCAAGAAGCTCCCTGAAGCCACCACACGAACAATCCAACAATAAAAATAGACAAAAAATAAGATGTTAGAACTATTGGGGTTGCCGACGAACTGACAACTATTCTCCTTCGCTGGAAAACCCTCGAAATAAGGAGCCATAATAAGGAGGTCGTGCTGTGTCAGAGTGCTTCTATCAAGTTAGATCCTACAAAGTAAAGCACAACTACGACGTTAAATGGTTCTTAGAGGCTTACAGGTGGCTATTACAGAGAGCAATCGACGAGACCTGGAAAAACATAGCTTGGAATGAGAGGGTCACCAAGAGG
Source organism: Candidatus Jordarchaeia archaeon (assembly GCA_018383835.1). Taxonomy (GTDB): domain Archaea; phylum Asgardarchaeota; class Jordiarchaeia; order Jordiarchaeales; family Freyrarchaeaceae; genus DTBI01. The sequence goes on from JAHAWR010000039.1 coordinate 11,534, forward strand.
AGAAGGTTGATTCCGATAATTCCGAAGAGCAGCGAATTCAAGCGCAACCTAAGAAACTTCTTGCTTAGAAATTGGGGCTTCTGCGCTCACTACGTTGACTCCGCAATCAAGCAAGCATATTCAATTCTGAAGTCTTGGAGGAGGAACTACTTGAAGGGGAGGAGAACTAGAGCGAAGCCAGTTGTTAAGAAGAAGTTCGTCAGAGTGAAGGAAACACTGTACTCCTACAAGAACGGTAAGATCAAGATAAGTATTAGGCCATTCGAAGAGCATTTGGTTTTCGATGTCTCGAACGCTTGGTTTTGGAGCAGGGCTAAGGGGGAGATGGGGGAACTAATCCTCACCGAGAAATTTCTGATCATTACTTTCAGGTTTAATCAAAGAGTTGAGGAGCCAAGGGGAGCGATTGCATGGGACTGCAACGAGAAGAGTTTAGATGGCTTCAACCCAGAAATAGGATGGATAAGAGTAGATCTCAGAAAGCTCTTCCACATACACAGAGTTTACGAGCTGAAAAGGCAGAGACTGCAAAGTAAAGCGTCGAGGAAGCAGTCCTTGAGGAGAGTTCTAGAGAAATACTCGAACAGGGAGAAGAACAGAGCAAAAGACTTCATTCACAAAATAACGACAACGATCGCTGAGACGTTCAAAGGCTACGTTCACGGCTTCAAAGACCTCAACAAGGAAAAAATGCTCAAAAAGTCAAGAACCCACAACAGAAACGTTGCAAAAAGCGATTGGAAAACTATAATTGGTTTGATGGGTTACAAGTCTA
>JAHAWR010000042.1:0-11705 GCA_018383835.1 Candidatus Jordarchaeia archaeon
GATGTGGTGTCTATGTTTGGGGGCTGGTCTCCTTGAGGTTTAGGGGGTTGCTGAGTGTTTTTTTTCTGTGCGGTAGTTTCTTTTGAGTTTGACGTTGCGATTGAGGGGGAGCATTTAGGTGGTTTATTGAGCAACTTAACGTTGCCGGATTCGCCCCCTGAGCTTCGATCATGGAGACCACGTCATTATCGTTTTCTTCGACCGTGACGGACACGTGATTTCTAGTTGCGTTTACCCGGTAGTGAAGGGTGGAGTCAGGGTTAGAGGGTGGACTAGTGTCAGCGGCGTCGCCTTCCCTGAATCTCACGCTAGTGTTCCCTTTGCGGACTGGAATGAGAAGGTTTACTGTCCCGCCTACTGGCGAGGCGAGGCGCCACCGGAGGACGTTCTCTCCCTTGCTGAATCGTCAAGGTTCCTCACGCTGGCGGGGAGAGAGTTCTGGGTGCTCGCGTCCCAAAGCAACAGGATGGTGGTCGCTAGGGAGCTGGGGTGGGGCAGAGGATTCTTCCAAGTTCTCCAAGAATTGTTGGCGCAAGCCGCACGGGTGGAGCCGAAAATTGTCTGGAGCCCCACGACTCAAGCCATACTCGTGTCCGTTGCCTCCAACCCTGCAGTATGCACGCCGAGCACGTCAACACCGTTCATGGACTTGGACAGGAGGATTACCGTGACGAGGGCGGTGAGGAACATCTCTCTTCTTGAGCACGGCTTCGGGCCGGAGCTAATCACATTTCTGCAGAACATCGGCAACTACGGCTCCCTCAGAGAAGCCATACTCTCAGCGACGCCCAACCAAGTTGCTCTCCTCGCCAAGCACTACCGCACGCTGAAGAACACGGGCTTCATAAAGGTTGCCGATGAGTAAATCCCGGAAAACATGAGAAGGTAGCCGGAGGCGCTGCTGCTGGTTTCAGACTGAATGTTTACTGATACCCCTTCAATTGCTGGATATGTAGGAGGGAGAAAAAATTAAAATACCTGTTTTTTCTTTGCTGTCATTCTCGATGGAGGTTGCAGAGTTGACCCAGCGCCAATTTTAGCGTCTCCGCTTGGTTCGCCTCTGACGGCTACTTCTACCCTTTTGACGGAGTTTTGAGGGTGGTGTGCTTTGGGGCTGTATGATAGTGTTGAGACCACTCCAGACTTTCCGAGGATGGAAGAGAAAATACTCCGCTTCTGGAAGGAGCGCGATATATTCGGCAAGGTAAGGATGCTAAGGAAGGGTGGCCGCAAGTTCGTTTTCCTTGAGGGCCCGCCGACTGCTAACGGCCTACCACACGTGGGACATGTTTTGACGAGGTGCATGAAGGACGTCGTCCTCAGGTTTAGGACAATGATTGGGGACGACGTCGTCCCCCGCATCGCCGGGTGGGACTGCCACGGGTTGCCGGTGGAGATAGAGGTTGAGAAGGAGCTCAGGCTCAACAGTAAGAGGGACATAGAGGTTTTCGGAGTTGAGCGGTTCAACGAGATGTGCAAAATGAGCGTCTTCAAGTATGAACGAGAGTGGGTTAAGATGACTGAGCGCACTGGCACGTGGCTCGATATGGAGCACCCGTATGTGACGCTGAGCAAGGAGTACATTGAGTCCGTGTGGTGGTCCCTCAAGCAGCTTTGGGAGAAGACCTGGGAGAAGGGGGGCGAGAAGGGCAGGATGCTCTACAAGGACTACTACGTCGTCCTATACTGTCCGAGGTGCGGAACCCCCCTCAGCTCCCACGAGGTCGCCTTGGGCGGATACAAGGACACAGCAGACCCCTCTATACACGTGAAGTTCAGGGTTAAGGGCGAAGAGAACACGTACTTCTTGGTGTGGACGACAACACCTTGGACGCTCCTGTCAAACGTTGCCTTAGCAGTTCACCCAGACCTTGAATACTTACTTGTGGAGCAGGACGGGGAAAGATACATACTGGCGAAGTCGCTCCAAATGCTCCTCGAAGGAAGCTACAGAGTCTTGAAGACGTTTAAGGGAAGGGAGCTTGAGGGGGTCGAGTACGAGCCACTCTACCAGTTCGTGAAGCCTGACGGGAGGGCATGGTACGTTGTGCTCGGCGACTTCGTGACGGAGACTGAGGGGACGGGGGTGGTTCACATTGCACCAGCCTTCGGCCCGGAGGACTTCGAGGTGGCGAAGAAGTATAAGCTACCCGTAATCCAGCTGGTCGACGAGGCGGGCCGCATAAAGGACGAGGCGGAGCCCTTCAAGGGGCTCTACGTAAAGGACGCCGACAGGAAGATAGTGGATGACCTCCAGAGCAGGGGCCTCCTCTACAAGGTTGGAACACTCGTCCACCCGTACCCCCACTGCTGGCGGTGCGACAGCCCCCTCCTGTACTACGCCATAGAGACATGGTACATCAAGATGAGCGTTCTCAGGGATATGCTGGTGGAGAACAACGAGAAGGTAAACTGGTACCCGGTGTACTTCAAGAGGGGGCGCTTCGGAAAGTTCATAGAGGAGGCTAAGGACTGGGCTCTCAGCAGGAACAGGTTCTGGGGAACCCCCCTCCCGGTGTGGACGTGCCCTAGAGGGCACCACGTCTGCATCGGAAGCTACGATGAGCTCGAAAGGTACGCGGGACGCCTCCCCGACGACTTCGACCCCCACAAGCCGAAAGTCGACGCGGTAACCTTCCCGTGCCCCGAGTGCGGGGAGACCATGGAGAGGGAGCCATACGTCATAGACTGCTGGTACGACTCGGGGGCTGCCCCCTTCGCCCAGTACCACTACCCCTTCGAGAACGTGGAGCTGTTCAAGGAAACGTTCCCCGTAACCTTCATAACGGAGGCGGTGGACCAGTGCAGGGGCTGGTTCTACACCCTCCACGCAGTTGCAACAGCAATCTTCGGGAGCCACGCCTACGAGAACGTCCTCTCCCTGGGGCACATTCTGGATGAGCAGGGCAGGAAGATGAGCAAGTCCCGCGGAAACGTAGTCGACCCAAACGTGATATTCAGGAACGTGGGCGCCGACTCTATGAGGTGGTACTTCTTCGTCTCGAGCCCCCCATGGATACCGAAGCGTTTCAGCGAGAGGATGGTCGTCGAGACGAAAAACCACTTCCTTAACACCCTCTGGAACGTCTACTTCTTCTATGTTGCGAACGCCAACATAGACGAGTTCAACCCTCATGCAGGCGAGAAACCTAGGGTGACGAGCGAGCTTGACAGGTGGCTCCTCAGCAGGCTCTCGACGCTCACGAAGACCGTAAGGAGAGAGATGGAGAACTACATGATCCACAAGGCCGCCAGGGCGCTTGACGAGTTCGTCGTGGACGAGCTAAGCAACTGGTACCTGCGTCGCTCCCGCAGGCGCTTCTGGAGGAACGAGATGGACGAGGACAAGAGGAGCGCCTACCACACCCTCTACAGGACGCTGGAAACCCTCACCCGCCTCCTAGCGCCATTCATACCCTTCACCGCCGAAGCCATATACCAGAACCTTTCGAAGGGAGACGAGAAGGCCGCCGAGAGCATCCACCTGACAGACTTCCCCGAGCCAGTCGACGAGGAAGTGGACTTGGATCTTGAGAAGAGCATGGAGCTGGTGATAAGGCTCGCCGCCTCCGGGAGGTCGGCTAGGGCTAGTAGGGGGGTAAAGCTCAGACACCCGTTGAGAGAAGCTGTGGTGGTCGCACAAGAGAATGTGTTGAGGGACATAGCACCCCTAGAAGAATACCTTAGGGACGAGCTTAACGTCAAGGAGGTCAACTACTCCACAAGCCCAGGGGACTACTTGACCTACTCCGTGAAGCCGAACCTCAAATCGCTTGGCCCAAAGTTTAAGGGTGAAGCGAAGAGGATTGCCGAGCAGCTCTCAAAGGAGAACCCTGAGAAGGTGGCGGTAAGCCTCGAGGAGAAGGGTGAGTTCACCTTAAGCGTCGACGGGAAAACGTTCACCCTCACCAGGGAGGACGTGGATGTCAGCGTGGAGGCAAAAGGATCGTACGCCATAGGGGAACCAGTAACCTATGTCAGGGACGGCGGGAGGACGACCGTCTACCTGCTGGTCAACGTGGAAATCACCGACGAGCTGAGAAAGGAGGCCCTAGCCAGAGAAGTGGTCAGGAGAATACAGGCGATGAGAAAAGAGATGAACCTCGACTTCATGCAGAAGATAGAAGTGGCGGTGGAGTGCGATCCAGCAGTGTTCCGGGAGATCGAAGAACACCTAGAATACATCAAGGGTGAAACACTCGCTGAAACCCTAACCCACGGCAAAGGGGAAGGCTACAGCAAGGAGTGGGTGATAGACAGAGTCAAAATGACCATAACAGTCAGAGCGAAGTAGACCTATCATCCTCCTCGATAAGCCCACCACTTTTCTCGTACTCCTCTATGGCTTGGAGCGCCACCTTTCTGATGTTCTCCTCCTTGTCCTCTAAGAGAGCTGGGAGGGCCTCCGCTGCAAGAGGCGACATAACCCTTCTTCGAGCGTAAACGAGCAACGTGTAGACTGCAACACCCCTCACAAATGGCTTCTCACATTTAAGGAGGCGCACCAGCTCATCCGCAGCCCGGCGCCCCCCCACACCCATCTCAGCGTACCTCCAGAGGACGCGCGCTGCCGCCGCTTGTACACCGAAAACGTCGTCCTCCAGCACTTTGAGCAACGGCTTCAGCGCCTCAGTGGACACCACCCCCCTGAGCGCGTACCTCCAAAGGCAGGAGGCAGCCTCCAAGCGGACCCCCTCATCCTCCGACTCGAGGAGCAGCGGAGCAAACTTTAGGAACCTTTCGTCAAGAATGTTCCTTTCAGCGTAAACGCTCAACAACTTTATGGCTGAGGCTTGAAGGTCGTATTCACCGCGCTCCAGAACTCTGATGGCCTCGTCAGGAACCATTGGGAGGGTCACCCCCTCCTCGGCATAGGCTATGAGCGCCTCAACAGCCATGAGCGCGGCTTCTAGGGAGCCCGAGTCGATGAAGCCCACTAGCCTTCCGAGGACGCTATCCCTCACCATCCCCCTCTGGGCGCACACCACGAGAAGATATATTGCGTGGGCCTTAACCCTGTCATCCTCGTGATCTAGAATTGAGACCGCAGCGTCGGTTATCCCCGGGTAAATCAGGCCCTCCAAGCAGTAGAGGGCTACGAGACGCAGAGCGCAAACCAGAACCTCCCGGTCCTGGCATGGGTCGATGAGCTTGACGAGCCACAGGGGCACATCTGGGTCGTAAACACCCTGCTCAGCGTATGAGCATAGCTCGCTAAGCGTAGATGGAAGCTTTGACGGGTCTCCCTCCTTAAGCTCATCCAGTAGCTCCACCATGGGCCTAGCTTTCAACAGGAGCCCCCCAATAACATCCAGCAAAACTGCGTATAAACCATGTGCTACAAGTCAACTAGGAGAACGCCGTTCTTCATCAAAGTTATTCCGTCGATGAGCAGGGTTGGCTTGAGAATAATCAAGTCTACGTGAACCCCACACCTGTTCTCTCCCCCAGGGAAGCTGATGTTGTCCCCGAAGGCCACGTGGACGGTGCCCATAACCTTCTCATCCTCCAGCATGTTCCCGACAAGCCTGGCCCTAGGGTTCGTCCCAACACCGAGCTCGGCAAGCTGGAACGCGCAGCCGCCAACCTCCCCGAGCTTGTTCTCGACGCGCTTAGCCTCCTCCCCCTTAAATTCGACAGCCCTACCACCCTTAACAATGATCCTCGAGGAGCCAGCGCCCTCCCAAACGGAATCCAGTATTAGGACGCCCTCACCTTCAGACTCCACAGGCGCTATGCACGCCTCCCCAGCTGGAAGGTTCCCCCAAAGCCCTGGGCGAGTATAGTCCCCGTCATCCCTCATCGCAACCCTACCCTCCAAGCTGAGGGTCAAGTCCGTTCCCGACGGAGAAGTCAACCTAGCCTCCCTCCCCTTGTCGAGCAGTGAGGCCACATCCTCGGTCACCTTCTTAACATACCCGTAATCAGCCATCATGGGCTCCAAGAACATCTGCCTAGTAACCCCTGGGAGGCTGGCTCCCCTACCACCCCGCTCGGTAGCCCTCCTCCTAGCCTCAGTGTGGCTTAGAGAGTGGGTGGTGGTAAGGATGAAGACGTCAGCAGCCTCCATGGCGGCAGCAACAGGCTTAGGCGGCTCAGCTCCATGCCTACCCCTATCCTTCATTAAAGCCAGCGTCACGTCAGCACCCATTATCTCGGCGGCGTAGACGAACGCTTCCCCATACGCAACCATCTCGGGGTCGGCGACGACGACAACGCTTTCACCCTTCTTAACTGCAAGGTTCTGCATGCACGCAGACATAGCCCCTTCCAAGAGGTCCAAGTGCCTCAAAGTAACCACACCCCGCAAACCACCAACATCCCCAGAATTCAAAGCTGAATCAAAAACCTCAAACCACACCATCCACTATTATAAGCCAAAAAAGTTTAATAATTTAACCCATAAAGTGCCCCGGCGATGATGAATCACCTTTCGCCCTTTTAACGATTGGAATTTTCAACTTTGCTTGCCTCTCGGTGTTTAACCGAAAGCTTCTTGTTGACTTTAACTCTCCTCTTTAAATAGTGTTCTGAGGGAGGATGGTTTAGTGCCTGCCGAGTTGAGGAGTAAGAAAGTTTGCGGGTCTGTTGAGGGATATATGGGGAGGACGCTGCTCAAGGCGTGTGGCTTCACCGACGAGGAACTTGACAGGCCGCTGGTGGCTGTGGTTAACAGCTGGACTAACCTCGTGCCCGGGCACGTCCACCTGGACCTCGTGGCAGAGGCGGTTGAGGCTGGTGTAAGGATGGCGGGTGGAACCCCCCTCCAGTTCCACACCATAGCGATATGCGACGGTGTAGCCATGGGGCACGAGGGTATGCGCTACCCCCTCCCGAGCAGGGACCTGATAGCGGCGTCCGTGGAGATGATGGTGAACGCCCACCAACTTGACGGCATGGTTCTGATAGGGTCCTGCGACAAGATAGTTCCGGGGATGCTCATGGCTGCAGCCCTACTAGACATCCCGGCGATCTTCGTGAACGGAGGCCCGATGCTGCCCGGGCGCTTCTTGGGGGAGAAGGTGACGGGGAGGAGGGCTCTGGAGATGCAGTTCCTCCGCATGATCTTCCCCTCAGATGACTTGGAGAGGGGGGCACAGGCACTGGCTGAGCGCGTGCTCCCGGGGTGCGGCTCATGCCAGGGAATGTATACGGCGAACACCATGGGCTGCCTCGCCGAGGCACTCGGCATGTCCCTCCCCGGCTCAGCCACGATCCCGGCGGTTGACGCCAGAAGAATCAGGATCGCTAAGCAGACAGGCGTCCAAGTTGTGAAGCTGATAGATGAAGGAGTCAAGCCGAGCGAAATAATGACCTATGAAGCGTTCGAGAACGCCATCAGGGTCGACATGGCGCTTGGCGGCTCAACGAACACCGTCCTGCACCTTCCGGCAATAGCCTCGCAGCTCGGCATCAAGCTAACACTGGACCTCTTCGACCAGCTTAGCAGGGAAACCCCACATCTTTGCGACATGGACCCGAGTGGACCCTACACTGTCCAGGAGCTCGATGACGCAGGGGGGATACCTGCAGTACTCAAAGAGCTCGGTGAACTCATACATATAGACGTTTTAACGGTTACAGGGAAGACTCTCAAGGAAAACATAAAGGATGCCGTGGTGCTCGACAGAAACGTCATCAGGCCACGGGACAACCCCGTCCATAAGGAGGGTGGGATAGCCATACTCAAGGGCAACCTGGCGCCAAACGGTGCAGTGGTCAAGCAGGCAGCAGTAGAGCCGAAGATGCTGGTGTTCGAGGGTGAAGCTAGGGTGTTCGACTCCGAGGAGGACGCGCTCAAGGCGATAACAGGGCGGGAAATAAACCCCGGGGAAGTCGTCGTCATAAGGTATGAGGGGCCACGCGGCGGCCCCGGAATGCGCGAGATGCTTAAGCCTACCGCAGCCCTAATAGGGGCAGGCCTCGGAGACAAAGTAGCCCTCGTCACCGACGGAAGATTCTCCGGGGCAACTAGGGGCCCATGTATAGGGCACGTCGACCCTGAAGCCATGAACGGCGGACCCATAGCTGTGGTGAAGGACGGTGACATAATATCGATAGACATACCCGAGCGCAGGCTTGACGTTAAGGTCTCGAGGGACGAGCTCGAAGGCAGGCTGAAAAGGTGGAAGCCGCCTGAACCAAAAGTCAAGGGAGGCGTCTTGAACACGTACTCGAGAATAGTCAAACCGACGTCGGAAGGTGCCGGATTCCTCCTCTGAGACAATTGTGCAGGGCGATCTTCTACAACCCTCTTCTCTTTCTTTCCTTCACCGAACAAGAACCTAGGCAAGTTACGCCCCCCGCCTCCATTTTAGACTAAACTAACATAAAAGTTGAAAGAAGAAAAAACGTTGCTTGGGCGGGGGAGGACTACACAGCATATTTTGAGTTAGGTGGCGTGGATGCGCGTTGAGTGTTGTTGCAGCCGCATCGTGATGAGCCTTCCGTATTCCTCCTCAACCTTTCTTCTCACGTCGTCGCACGCGACTTTTCCATCGGTTTTTAGGGTCGCCGCCACCGTGACGCCTCCAGCCCCGACGCCTTCCTTGACCACCCCACTCTCGTACGCCCTCAACCCCTCTATTTGCGAGCCTGAAAAGTCGAGGTTGGCGGCGACAACAGGCACATCCCATATCTGGGAGACCAGCCTCCTGACGTCCGAACTCCTATCCTGAGCTATCCACCTGGTTGTTCCTATAGCCACGTTATCGAGAACCTCCGGCTTCAACCCCTTGATAACGGACAGCACGGCAGTCATTTGGGTGCCGCCGGCCATAACCACGGGCTTACTTGACGCTGCACCCATTACGAAGCCGGCAAAAGCGGCTATCATCGGGTCACCGACTGCTGAGACCGCCGCCACCGGGTCACCGCTTAGGTCGCCCGGCTTAACTCCTGCCGCCCTCAGCCCCTCCTCAACCACCCGTACCTTTAGCTCGTGGGGGTTAACAGGCATGCTGCTGCTCACCAACCCCCTAGCATTCACACCCATGGCTAGGAGAACCCCGAGGGCTGTCGTCGTCCCGCCCGGTATGCTCTCCCCCACGACGAGGTAGTCCACGGCCTTCGCGAAGCTCGCCCCTGCAATCTCCGCCCTCTCAATAACCCTCGCCACGCCCTCGACTGCCCTTCCAGTCCTTATGTCCGCCCCCGGGTTGCCTGCAACATCTATGAATGGGGCAAGCGGCTTAACCCTGACCCCGCCATTAACCACGAAGACAGGTATGTCCGCCAAGGTCAAAGCGGCCCTCGTGATGAGTGCGGGCGTAGGGATCCCCTCCGGTGTAACCGGGACACCATCAATACACCTGCACTCGCCGTAAAGCAGGAGCTCGACGTCGGCGGCTGGCGTGTAGTCGGTCAGCTCCGGATTCCTACCGGCGGCCGAGATCCCCGGAATCTTCGCCGTCTCAGTGTTGCCTATGACGCAGACGAACACCGGTTCTCCACCCTCCAAGTCACGGAGAAACCCTCGAGCCCCCGCCTCATTGTGAACCAGCAAAACATCCTTCTCCCAGGCCATTCCACCAGCCTCCTCAAATAGGGTAAAGCTTAAATAGGTGTACACCCCCATTTAATTCGAGATAATTTATCCTATATAAGACAATTTATCCCATAAAAATCTTACCGAGGAACCTGACATGGCCGCCACAAAGAGCGTAAGCCGCCGCCTCATAGCAACATTACTAATCGTGGTAATCATAGTTGCAGTGTCAGCCACGTCAACCTACATGCTCATAAACACTCAAAGATCAAATCAGCTCAACGCCATGATCGTAGCCTACCTCATGTACACTAGCCCCTCGCTAAGGATAGTCTCCCAAGCCCCCTCAATAACTGAGATAATCTTCGGCCTAGGCCTCGAAGACTACCTCGTAGGCTGCACGGAATACTGCGACTACCCACCAAAGCTCCAACAAATGATCGCCTCAGGAAAGGTCTACAACAAACTAAACTGGTGGAGTCCGAGCCTAGAAGCCATAATCGCCATCAAACCAAGCATAGTACTCCTAGATGGAGGCGTAGGCTCACATAATGTGCTAGCGGGTAAACTACTAGAGCAGGGTATACCCTTCCTCATCCTGCAACGTGGCAACTCCATAGACCAAATAGAGTCAACCATACTACAGTTAGGCTCGTACTTCTCCCCAGCCACAAACTCTCGAAGCGCCGAGGCAGCCCAGAAACTCGTGAACGCGATGAGGGAAAAAATAAGCACCGTTAGTCAAGCAATTTCAGGACAAACAAAGGTTAAAGTGCTTGTATGCGTCTGGCTCGACATCGACAACAACATGATATACACTGTTGGTCGGCCAACCTTCCTGAACGAGATCATAGAGCTAGCCGGAGGCATAAACATATACGGCAACCTCAATGAAGCATGGCCCACTGACTCCCTAACGCTGGAGAGAGCGCAGTACAATGATCCCAACGTAATAGTGATACTTGACCATCACGCCTTCCTAAACCCCACCGAAACCTTGCAAAAAATGGGTGGGAGCCCCCTCGGAAATACTCCTGCTTACCCTCATAACGTGTTCTTCCTTCAGGGTCAAGCCGAGAACCTGTTTTCTAGGCCTGGGCCAAGGGTGGCTGAGGGCGTTGAGCTCCTAGCCCACATACTCTTCCCAGACGTCTTCAACGTAACCCTCCCAGACTCGCACGTGATAAATAGCGCGAACTACAAGGAGTACCTTTCCTCGCTGATACTGGAGCAGTCGGCTGGCTCATCGTCTGGGCGAAGCGTTCTTCAGCCATTGCCTCCTCAGGTCTTTGTTCCCCTTGTACCCCCCACCCGCCATCCTCTTTTTTCTTTTTTTTTTGGGGGGGTTGTAGTTGAGTGTGGTTGGGCGTAAGGTTTTCCTTTTGGTTGCGCTGTCTCTTGTAGGCCTGGTTGCCCTCTCCGTTCTCTCGTTGTTGTCTCTCGTTTTCGGGGCTAAGGAGGCTAGCCTCTGGGATGTTCTGGCATCGCTTAACAGGCTCATCATGTTTGGCGGACCGATAAGTAGTAGCTTGCTGCCTCCCGGCGTGGACTTGACATTGGACTCCATACTATACTACTCTAGGATTCCGAGGACTATTGCTGCTGTTCTGGTTGGCTCCGGCTTGGCTGTTTCAGGTGTTACAATGCAGGCGCTCGTGAGGAATCCTCTAGTGGACCCGTACATTAGTGGGGTTTCTTCCGGTGCGGCTCTGGGCGCCGTCTCCTTCCTCCTCACCTCGTGGTTTACGGGTGTCACCCAGTACGTCTCCCTTTCTGTCGCAGCTTTCGCAGGCGGGCTGGCGGCCTTCACGCTCACCTTCCTCATCTATAGGGCCTCCGGGGAGACCCCGCTGAGCTTCGTCCTCGGGGGGGTCGTAGTTGGAGTCGCGTTCACGTCCTTGACGACGCTGCTCATAGTTACGAGCAAGAAGGAGCTTCACGGAGTGCTCTTCTGGATATATGGGAGCGTGGCTTACGTGAGGTGGGACGAGATATGGGTTCTCCTACCGGCCGTGGCCTCCCTCATCCTGGTATGCTTGCTGTTTGCGAGGCTGTTCAACGTTTTCCTCCTCGGGGACGAGCAGGCGGCGCAGATGGGGGTTAACGTGAGGCTTTTCAGGAGGGGGGTGATGGTCGCCGCATCCCTTCTGGCAAGCGTGTGCGTTGCCTTCACCGGGATAATAGGGTTCGTGGGTCTGGTTGTCCCCCCACATCGTCA
>JAHAWR010000042.1:11751-11909 GCA_018383835.1 Candidatus Jordarchaeia archaeon
GTCTTCGGAGCCAACCTCCTCTTGGCTGCGGACATCATCGCCAGGGTTGCCATGAAGCCCACCGAGCTCCCAATAGGCGTGATAACCTCCTTCGTTGGCATACCCTTCTTCGTATACCTCCTCATAAGGAGGGGGAGAAAGTATGAGTTGTAGCGTCG
>JAHAWR010000195.1 GCA_018383835.1 Candidatus Jordarchaeia archaeon
CTTCACCCTGACAAACTTCTTCTTAACGACTGGCTTCGTTTTAGTCCCTCTTCCCTTCAAGTAGTTCCTCCTCCAAGACTTCAGAATTGAGTATGCTTGCTTGATTGCGGAGTCAACGTAGTGAGCGCAAAAGTTCCAGTTTCTAAGCAAATAGTTTCTTAGGTTGCGTTTGAATTCGTTGCTCTTCGGAATTATCGGAATCAACCTTCTCCTCTTGACGATCTTCTCCTTCCAAGCTATGTTTTTCCAGGTCTCATCGATTGCTCTCTGTAATAGCCACCTGTAAGCCTCTAAGAACCATTTAACGTCGCAATTATGCTTTACTTTGTAGGATCTAACTTGGTATGAGCTTTCTGACACCGCTAACAACCTCCCTATACTTATGGCTTCTCATTTCGAGGGTTTTCCAGCGAAGGAGAATGGTTGTCAGTTCGTCGGCAACCCTCAATAGTTCTAATACATCTTATTTTTTGTTATTTTATTGTTGGATTGTTTATGTGGTGGCTTCAAGGGAGCTTTTTGGCTTTTTTGGGTGTGTAGAGTCTTTCACTCATTAGTAATTTATCTATACTTACAACTATTTAAACCTTCCTACTCGGAACTGCTAACCACGGCGTAAGCAACGAATGTAGCGTCTCTCCCCCAAACATGCCTGTAACCTCCACTACGCTGGAACTTCGGGTCAAACTCTGGAGCCGCAATTATTCCGCCTTCACTATCGCACAAAAGTCGCATGGCCAGCAAGGAGTGTGAAGCCCCGACGCCACCCACTCTACTTCTAGACGTAAACTCTCTCCCATCGCTGATAGCCTCTTCCAAGTGCTTTTTGGCCGGCTCTCTCGCTTTCTCGTTGAGAAGAGAAACTGCGTCGTCGTCAGTTTCACTGCAGCAGATGTAAACAGTGACCTCCCCCTCCTTGCTGGATAAATCCCCCAAATCCCACTTTAAGTAACCTCCAACGTCTCCTAGAACGTAACGGCTACCACTCCTCTTTTTAGCTCTCCACCTGGGGCTGAAAGCCCTTTCCTTGTCCACTCTGAAGCATGAATATTCGTCCGCAGGTCTGTCGCCTCCGACCGCGAAGTAGTACCCTCTCTTGTAGAACACCATAGCCTCCCTCTCCTCATCATAAAAGACGGCGTTGCCGGTGTCACTTTCAGCTATCCTGAAATGTCCAAAAAACTCTATAGCAGTCCCCTCCCCTCTGTTATTCCCCCCTGACACGTTAAAGGAGAACACGGCAACATCTTCCTCGGGCAAAGCGAAAATATACCTAGTAACCCGCCAACCACCACTCCAACTGACTAAAAGAATAACATTAGTTCCATCAATATAACTTGCCTGATTCCTCCACCCGTCGCCCAGCCACCTCTCACGTCCTCCCCAAGAAAAGCCGAAAGCTATCCTCTCAACATGGTTGGGAAAGTCCAACATGGGCCATGACAGCCACCTCACCTCTCCCCTCCGGTTGAGAACCCCCAGCATCCGCCCATTGCCGAAAACCCCGTTAACCTCTATCAAATTCCGTCACGCGTCCCCTTCATCTACTCCAAGTCTTGGACATGAACGATCAAAAATAAAAAAGTATACTTAAGTATACTTCCAACTATTTCTTGCACCAACTTATAAAAAGTGGTTTTAGGTGCTTGCCTAGAGAGGCTGTCTGCCGGGGGGTGAACTTCGTTCTTCTACTCGAGGTGGGCTCCGCAGTTTGGACAGTAGATAGCATAGAGCGGGGCTTCAGAGCCACAGTGTGGGCAGAACTTCTTTCCCGGAGGTGGTGCCAAAACCCTCTCTGTAGGTATCTTTTCTTTCCCCTTAGTGACGACAAGTTTTCCCGAATCTCGCATCCAAGTAAATATGTTCTCAACCAGCCTAGCGTTGTCGAATTTCTTAAGGAAGTTTATTGAAAATATCATCGTGCTCGCAACGTAAATGAATTTCCCATTCTCATGTTCCCTGACTGAGACCACGGGGAACGACCTGACCCCTAGTGGAACCCTGACCACTGGCTCCCACTCAAAGGTCATCATCGTCGTTCTGAACCATGGAGCCTGCAGCTTACTAACACCCTTCACAAACGGGTGAG
>JAHAWR010000201.1 GCA_018383835.1 Candidatus Jordarchaeia archaeon
CCATAAACTATCAAGGTCCTATGTGAACAACTAGTGATATGCGTTGAGAGGCTGAACATACAAAACATGGTTAAAAACCACAACTTGGCTCAGAAGATACTCGATGCCTCTTGGGGCAAATCCCTTCACTGCCTCGAATACAAGGCTGAGAGCGCCTGTGTGCGGGTGGTGGAGGTGGACCCAAGGGGCACATCAGAAGGGCTTAGCCATGAAGATCCCATTAGGGATTGGACCTCCGCGGTGCGGATAAGGATGAGGGGATGGGACAACCCTTGCTGAGATGGAGCCTCTACGGGAGCTTACCCAAGTTCCCGCAAGCCTCATCGTTGAGGCAGGAAGCCCCTCCCGATAGGGAGGGGTAGTTTACTATGAAGCTGACTATTCAAACGGGTATTGTTGGGCTGAATCGAAGGAAGAAGGAGCTGTTAGAGTGGGAATACTTTAACCTTCAAAAGTTTCTCGGAGGAGACAAGGCTGTCGTGTTGTACGAGCGAATAAGCAACAAGCCTTAGGATATTACAGAAAAGTGAAGTAAAAAAGAAGTATCCGCTTAGTTTGAGAAATGACCTAATCAATCTAAGAGGCTAAGGTCTTTTGGCGTTTGAAGGTTCCAGTATATGGCCTAAGAGGCGGTATCAATATTCCAGTCAAGCCCCATAGAGAGTTTCCGGATGCAAAGCTTTGTGAAAGCAAAATCGTTAGAAAAGACGGCAGATACATAGCCATGCTGACCTCCAAGTTTGAAGCCCCGCCTATGCGTAAATGCCCCTCCATCCTTGCCGTAGACTTGGGCGAGCGCTTTGCCGCTACAACGGTGTTGTGGCGTAAAGGCGCAGTGAAGGCTCAATTCCTAGGCAGGGAAGTTGAGCATCCGCAGACACTAAATATGGCTCCGCGGAAGGCTTCAAGGGAGTGGTCTGACCCGAGCCGTAAAGAGTGTTGGTTGCAAGGAACGGAGGGTGGTCAACGCCGTCCTCCACCGAGTCAGCAAATAGATAGTCAGCCCTGCTCTTGAAACCAACTCTTACATAGTCTTGGGGGACCTCACTGGGATAAGGAAAGCGAGCAAACGGTAAAAACAAACATCTCGATCGCATAGTGAGCAAAATGCCTTTCTATCGCTTAACAAAAATGATTGAGTATAAGGCTATGCTTGTAGGCATACCTTCATAACTACAAGCGAAACCTAACACAAAAAACATACACAAATAAAACATGCCGCCTCTGCGGATGCGAGGGGAAACGCAAAACCCAAGGACTATTCCTATGTCCTCATTGTGGAGAATACAATATTAATCTAAACGCAGCCATAAACATAGCCAAAAAGTTTGAGGGGTGGATGGGCTACCTGCCCATCCACGGGGCTGCCCGTGAACCAGCCCTTAACCACTCATCAGAATGGAAGCCTCATCCGCAAGGGTGGGGTAGTTCACACTCATCTAAACCATAAGAAAAAAAGCGTGGGTGAGATGACACCATTTGGACGGATTGTCCATCCAATTATCCCATCTTAGTGTTAATAAGCCTTATGGATCATCCGTCAAGTTTATTAAAAAAATAGGTGTTAGGATAATTGGGCTATGATGAGTGCTGGTATTACGGACTAAAAGATGAAGTATGACATCAGACCAGAGCCCAAAGTTAATCCTTTACTATGTGAGTACCGGTTCTCCCTTCTAGAGCGTCTACTGCCCTGTCCAGCGACGTTATAATGGCTTCTTTGCCTCCCCACTCCAGGAACCTTATGCATGCCTTAACCTTTGGTCCCATACTACCTGGTAGGAAGTGCCCCTCGGCCAAGTATTTCTTTGCCTCCGACACAGTCATCCTGTCGATCTCTTTTTCGTCTGGCTTTCCGAAGTTCAACTTAGCCTTCTCCACATCAGTCAGAATCAGGAATATAT
>JAHAWR010000203.1 GCA_018383835.1 Candidatus Jordarchaeia archaeon
CGTCGTCCTGCAGCTCCCAGTAGTTGCGCTCTCCTCTCTCCACGTTTCCGTCGCACTCTTCGTGTTCTTTTTCTCGCTCTTCCTTGCCGCGGGAAACATCCAGGGGGCTTGGTTCGTGAGGGGGGTAGGCGAGGACGAGTACTTCAGGTTAATGGTTGAAGCTGTTGGGAGGGCGAAGTGGAGGGAGGTTGTGGCTAGTGAAGTTGCACATCTAGCCCTCTACGTGACGCCTGCGGCAGCGCTGGCATGGGTAATCTTCGCCTCTCCATCTTTTTCCCTGTGGGACATGTATGTCTTGGCGCTTCCTATACTTCTAGCATTCGCCTTTTATGGCTGCTTGGGAACCTTCAGGATGCTGACGTACCTTCACAGGCTTAGGAGGACTGCCAGCAAGCGCGGAGAGCGATGACCCTCTTTCGGGCACCCGCTTTCAACCCTCCCAAATGGAAGTCACCGTCGGGCTTATATTAGCAAAGTGCGATACCTTCCTAGGTGGTCTTTATGAGCGAGAAGGTTTACACCGTGGATTTCTGGAGAACTGACCTTCACGGGGAGGAGATCGGTATTAGGCAGAAGGAGGTTTTAATGTCTAAGTCGAGGCAGTTCACCAGGGACATGGACCTCTATGGCTCGGTCAAGCTTGGCTCTGAGGATGTCGGCTATGTCGGCTACAGGAGTGGCATCTGGGACTCAGGCAATGTGGGGCTGGAGGAGAAGAGACTTGTAGTGAAGGCATTTTCGAAGTCGTTCTCTTGGATTGGGAGCATTGAGGAGCTCGTAAGTAGGAGCGTTGCAAGGTCTATTGGTGTAGGTCAGCCCCTGCCAGCCTTCGCCACGGTGCTCGCCGATGACAAGCTTATCCACCACGTGGAGAAGATTTACCGTGGACCCGCTAGAACCGAGACCTACGTGCTCTTCTCGGTGGACGAGGGGAGCCGTGTTCTTCACACCGTGAAGCTGGTAGGTAAGCGGGTTTCGCTGGGAGCAGACTTCGACGTGCTCTACGGGGCAGGGGAGAAGAAGGTTGGGAAGGTAGACTCCAAATTGCTAAACGTAGGAGGGAAGGTCGAGGTCAAGCTCTCGGAGGAGGTGGCCGATAACAAAGCTCTCGCCAACCTGCTAGTCCTCTTCGCTGCAACACTAAGGTTTCAGGGTGAAGTCGAATCAAAAATAGAGGAGATCATCAACGAAATGAAGAAAAGGGGGGCGGCCATTAAGGTTCAAAGCGAGGAGGTCGGGCTCCTAATTAACCCGAGAATCCTGAAGAGCGCAGTTTTCTAGTGGCCTTCTTGGTTTTTCCACTCTAGTTTAGCTACCTTGGTGTAGTAGCTTTTTTCCCTCCTCGTAGCCGAAGTGGAAGGCATCTATGTTTTCCTCCGGGTTGTCCAGCCGCTCCCTTATGGTTTCCTCTATGTGGTGGACTTCGAGGGGGATTTTGCCGGTTGCAAAGGCGATGCCGAGCATTATGGTTCCAGCCATGGTATATCCGCCGTATCTTTCGTCTGCCATCTTGTTGACGTTGACCGTGTAGACGTATGGTGTGAATGCTTTCATTGCTTCAACGAACTTCTCAGTCGGGGGGTATTCGGCCTCGCCCGCCCTCACCGCTACCGGCCAGACCTCGTATGTGTTCATTATCACGATGCCGCTGCTCGAGACGTACCTCACGTTTCTGAGGGCCTCCATGGGCTCCAGCCCGATGAGCAGGTCGGCTGTTCCCGAGGGGACAAGTGAGGAATGGATTCCACGCCTCTCATCATACTCCTCCCCCGGGTCAAGTACCCCGAA
>JAHAWR010000197.1:0-346 GCA_018383835.1 Candidatus Jordarchaeia archaeon
TGAGGGAAAGGCTGAAGGACATAAATTTTAAAGAGAGGTTCCAGGATTGGCTGAAGGACCAAGGACTAGAGTTAAGCGATGAGAATATCAGGAAGATAGCAGAGCAGACCACCTATCTGCAGATAAACAAGCTCTTGTTCTACAACGTCATCCGGGCTTTATACCCAGATAGGCTCCCTACGATTAGAATAGGCGAAGAGGAGGACGTCTACGAGTCTCTATCCCGCTACTACGAAGCAATAAAGAGGATAGACTACGCGCCCATTTACCAGTCCGACCTGATAAGCGAGGTCCCCTTCACCGAAAGGGCGAAGGAAAGGTTCAGGACGCTAATAGACTCCTTGAA
>JAHAWR010000197.1:460-1039 GCA_018383835.1 Candidatus Jordarchaeia archaeon
GGACCTGATAGTGAGGCTGACGATAAAGGACGGCAGAGCCAAGGTCCTAGACCCAGCATGCGGCTCGGGCTCATTCTTGGTCAAGGCATACCACAGGCTGAGGGAGCTGAACGGGATCCCCCGCGACCTGTCCGGCCCGCTGGGCGAGACTTTCCACAAGCAACTTCTTGAACAGCTGTACGGCGTGGACATAAACCAGTTCCCGGCCCACCTCTCTGTCATAAACCTGGCTATACAGAACCCCAGAGCCAAGATAGACAAAGTGAACGTCGTTGTTAAGGACTTCTTCGACCTGAAGCCGAGGCAGGAAACCCTATCGGGCTTCGAGAGCATGGACGCCGCCGGGAACGTCCAGCTCGTGAAGATCCCATACTCGTTCGACGCCGTTGTAGCGAACCCTCCCTACATACGCCAAGAGCTACTGGGCGAGAGAGAGAAGAGGAAGATCTTCACGCTCGTAGAGGAGGAGTTCAAGGACCAGCTATTCGTTGGGCAGGCAAAGAACAAGAAGGGGATAGCCCTTGACAGGATGAGCGACATCTACATATACTTCTACATCCACGCGGTGAGGTTCTTGAA
>JAHAWR010000197.1:1046-2047 GCA_018383835.1 Candidatus Jordarchaeia archaeon
GGGATGCTCGGCTTCATATCCTCGAATAAGTGGCTAGAGGTGGGTTACGGCGAGCCCTTCCAAGAGTTCCTTCTGAGGAATGTAAAGATAATGTACGTGATAGAGTTCGACAGGGCTGTATTTCCTGATGCAGAAGTCAATACTTCTGTTGTAGTGCTCCAGAAGGAGGGGGATAAAGAGAGAAGGGATAATAACTTAGTTCGTTTCGTCAGAGTAAAGAAAAGAATTGAAGATAAAGAGTTGTTAAAGATTTTAGATTTGAAAGAGGATATAGATGACGAGAATATCAGGCTATCGGTCATTAAACAGAAGAAGCTCAAGCCAGGAAAATGGAACGTTTACCTCAGGGCCCCTCCGGTCTTCAAGAAGCTGATCAACCACCCAAAAATGAAGCCATTGGGCGAGGTCGCCGAGGTGTTATTCGGACTAAAGACAGGATACAACGACTTCTTCATCCTATCAAAGGAAAAAGCCAAGGAGTGGGGCATAGAGCCGGAATTTCTCGTACCTTGCGTGTCCTCCCCGAAGAAGGTAAAAGGGCTGGTGATCCGCCCCGAGGACGTGGATGAGTACTTTTTTATGTGCGACAAGCCGAAGGAGGAGCTTAAGGGTACTAATGCCCTCAAGTATATTGAATGGGGCGAGAAGTTAGAGGTAGAGGTAACAAGAGGTTCTAAGAGGGAAAGGAGGAGGCTTCCAGAACTTGAGACCATTAAGGGAAGGAAACTGTGGTATGCATTGCCTAAATTTGAAATCCCTAATCTATTATTACCAAAATTAGCTGACAAGCGTTTTATAGTATTACTTAATGATTCATACTCACTTGCATCAGATTTATTCTATTTTATAAATCTAAAAGAAATAAAAGAAAGAAACTTAGTTTTTGGATTTCTAAACTCTTCAATTGGTGCATTTCTAGGGGAATTATATGGGCGGTCCTATGGAGGAGGTGTTCTAGACCTGAAAGTTTACGAAGTTAAAAAAATGCCCATAATCTATCT
>JAHAWR010000202.1:0-1273 GCA_018383835.1 Candidatus Jordarchaeia archaeon
TCGGCGCTGGGATTCTGGCTGCTAGCCAAGGCGTTCAAGAAGACTTGAACGCCCCCCTTTCTTGGTGGTTTCGTTGAGCGAGGAATATTTTGTTGGGCTTGTGAGGTTTTGCGTTGAGGAAGCTGTCGGGTGCT
This sequence comes from Candidatus Jordarchaeia archaeon, assembly GCA_018383835.1. GTDB lineage: Archaea > Asgardarchaeota > Jordiarchaeia > Jordiarchaeales > Freyrarchaeaceae > DTBI01. The sequence continues at coordinate 135 of JAHAWR010000202.1, forward strand.
GCGCCGCCGAGGGGGTTCTCCTCTCCGGGGGACTCGACACTTCAATACTCGTCGCGGTGGCTTCTAGGATGCGGAGGCTGAAGACTTTCACCGTCGCCCTAGACGGGGCGCCTTCCCCCGACGTCTACTACGCCCGCCTGGTGGCGGAGAGATTCGGCGCCGAGCATAGGGTGTACGCTTTCGGCCTCGAGGAGGCTTTAAAAGTGGCTCCCAGAGTGGTAGAGGTGCTGGGCGTTTTTGATCCGATGGAGGTGCGCAACAGCATACCCATCTACATTGGGTTAAGGGAGGCTTCGAGGCATGTTGGCGACGTGATGACTGGCGACGGGGCGGACGAGCTCTTCGCCGGCTACAGCTTCCTCTTCAACCTCAGCGGGGAGGAGCTGGAGAGCAGGCTTAGGTCCATGTGGAGGACTATGAGCTTCTCGTCGAAGCCTATGGGCGCCTCACTCGGCGTCGGAGTCTCGCAGCCATACCTAGACCCTGACGTTATGGAGTGCGCCTCTAAGGTTCCAGCGGGGCTCAAGGTTAGGCGTGAGGGCGGGGTGGTCTGGGGGAAGTGGGTTCTGAGGAGGGCTTTTGAGAATGTTTTGCCGCGCGAAGTGGCGTGGAGGACTAAGACGCCAATAGAGGCAGGTTGTGGAACCTGCATCCTGCCTGAGGTCTTCAGCGGGAAAATTAGCGGAGAAGAGTTCAGCCGAAAAAGAAGATTCTACCTGAAGAGTGACGGCGTCGAGCTGCGCGACAGGGAGCATCTCGCCTACTACGAGATGTATAGGGAGCTCTTTGGGCCTCCGGGAGAAGCCGTAAGGACGCCAGGAGGAAAAGCCTGCCCTTACTGCAAAGCCGAGGTTCCGGCGGATGCAGCATACTGCAGGATCTGCGGCGGGTACCCTCTGCCACCAGAGAGAGGAGGCAAAAGGAAAAGCTTACCTGGGCGCTGACCGGTAGGCGGAGGCTGAAAAAGGAAGATGTTGCTGGCTGGTGTGCTTTACTTTAAAGTCCCCAGTATTTTCTTTGCGTTTTCTTTCATGAGTTTTTGCACTTCTTCGGTGAACTCCACTGTATTCTTCCCCCTTTTTGGGGGGTTCTTGACGAAGTTGACCCACGCGCCGTCCCACATAACTGAGACTAGGTGG
>JAHAWR010000202.1:1328-1879 GCA_018383835.1 Candidatus Jordarchaeia archaeon
GCATGTTGAGCACGTCACGAATGAGGCGTCACCCTTACTCGCATTCCGAATGGCTTCGCCCTTCAAAGCCCCTATTAGCTCCTCCGGAAGCAGGGCCCACACTGGCCGTCCAATGAAAACCCAGACAATAATAAAAACATCTACTCGGAGGCTGCTGTAAACCCAATAACCGAAGAGCCACATAAAAGGGACTCCGACCGCGGAGATCCAGCTTTGCTGGGTGGTGCTGAGCTGTTATTTGGGGAGCTTTAAGGCTTATATGTTGGCTCCAAAGATGATCCCTTTAAGGGTGTCGGAGTGTGGGGGTTTAGTATGGTGAGTGTGCTTGTGGTTTACGATTCGAGGACGGGGAACACTGAGAAGGCGGCTTTCCTGATTGCTGAAGGTGTGAGGAGCGTTAAGGGCGTAGATTGCGTGGTTAAAAGGGTTGAGGAAGTGAAGCTGGACGACCTCCTGAGCGCTGATGGAATAATAATTGGCTCGCCAACGTACTATGGTGGGATGAGCGCCAAGGTTAAGGACCTGATTGATAGGAGCGTTGCGATACATGG
>JAHAWR010000041.1 GCA_018383835.1 Candidatus Jordarchaeia archaeon
GTTCCCCTCCTCAAAACCCTTTCAGCTTTGCCAGTTTCACCTCTCACAAGGAAACTCTCCCCAAGCTCTAGGAGATTCACACTTTCTCTAGGCAACTCTTCCAGCCCCTCCAAGCTCTCCCGAGAAAACAAGTGTGTGCTCCCCCCTTTTAAAAATGGCTTTCTGAAGATACTTTTTTACGCTTCAGTCCACTTATACTCTTAGTGGAAGAGTGTCTGGTGTTGCTTATGAGGGTGCCGTCCGTCATGGTTACTCAGACCTCTGACTCGGCTTCCATGCACGTTTCCTTCTCCGAGGAGCCTGACGAGGCAGTCTTCTTCCTAGCTCCAATGGAGGAGGGGGGATATGGCTTCGACGAGCTCATGGTGGACTTCAAGGGGAAAATGACCCCCTGCAACCAAGTGGTCTGTATAGTAGCCCGACTGATGGAGAAGGGGGTTATTCAGAGCTCGAAGGTAAAGGTTACCCCGCGGATGCCCGCCGAGGACGTTGCGCTGAGGAGGACCGCTATACTCCACTCCCTTATTGAGGCAAACTATACCGCTCACCAGCACCTTAACGAGAACGTTGTGGAGGAGATCATTCACCCGGTAAGCGGCGATGTGAAGAGCCTAGTGAGAGTCGAGGCGAACTTCAACATAATAAAGAACTACGTCCTTGAGAGTTCACCTAGGTCTGTAGAAGTGAAGGACCTGCACTTCATACCTTCACTCGAAGACCTCAACTCCCTGCTGGGTGCTGCAGACATCGTCTCAAGCTATCTTGACGTGCGCAGCACGATGCTCCCACAGGAGAGCGAGAGGCTAAGGGTTTACTTGGCTAGAGACGCCGTTTCAGCGAAGTTTGGGATGGTTTCGTCAGCCCTAGCGTTAAGGCTTGCCCTGTCCAAGCTGAGGAGCGCCGCTGAAAGCCTCTCCATCCCCATCTACCCCATCTTAGAGTGCGGCCCTCTCCCGTTAAGGGGGAACCTCAACTACGAGTCTAAGGACTTGTTCTTGAAAATGTATGGTGGAGCGGCAACAGTAGCTGTGCCGCCGAGCATAGTGTATGACTTCGGGGGAAAAAGGATACTAGAGCTCATTAAATTCCTTAAGGACGAGTTACAGGGGGAAAGTCTCCCGCAGTTTAGTGAAGAGGAGGAGGCGCAAATCAAAGAGTTAATGGCTGTTTTCGCGTGCGAGTACGCCCGGACAATTTCGAAGGTTGCTGACATACTTGAGAGGCTCTCCCCCCTCATACCTGAAAGGAGAGAAGCAACAATTAACGTTGGCCTCAGAATAACTCTCAAAGAGCTGGAGCCCCTAGAGGTTGGATGGGTAAACTTGGATCTAGACCCATTCATGATCCCTTCACCGGTAAAATATGCTGCCTTAATGTACAGCTTCGGTGTTCCACCGGAGCTAGTCGGAGTCGGACGTGCCCTGAGCTTGCTGGAAAGGAGGCGAAGGGGGATAGCTGACCTTCTCTTTGACTTCTACCCCTCACTGGAAGCCGACATATCATCTGCCTGGAGATACCTCTGCCTCGATGCTGCAAGAAAGATATTCCCCGAACAGTTTATGGCAGACATAGCCGAGGACGTAAAGCTCATAAAGGAAATCCTCTCACCCAAGGAGGAATACTCAGCCTCCCACAAAGCCTTGTCTATGATGGTCTCTGAGTACGCCGCCCTAAAATCCATACCCGAGAAGAGCTTAAGGGACTCCGAGGTCAAAGAGTTCATCAGAAACGAGAAGTTGGAGGAAGCAGTCAGGCAGATAATTCTACAGGCCGGCAGGATTAGAAGAGCCCTAGGATGAACTGGGAGGGAAGGGTGATGATAATCAAGGAGACCCTCGAGCTGGTTAAGGAACGCATCGGCGGACTAGAAGTAAGGGTTGAAGGAGTCGCCGTTGGCCTCTTCTATGCGGGCGTTGCAACGCGCTCCAGCCGCGGCATCCACGGCGGCGTAGCATATGTCCTCAGAAACAGTCCTTCATGTAGCCCTATCGAATCCGCCGGGAGCCTCCACGAAATGGACCCGTTAACCCTAGCCAGGCTATCCCTCTCACCAAACCCGGTTGAGGCATCCGTCGGGGTCGCCGCCCTCAACGCCCTTTCGCAAACAGTCTTGGAGGGGGACCCAAGCTACAAGCCTGTAAACGTCGACGTCACGGACATGGTGAAAGAGGGCGAAAGCGTCGCCATGGTAGGCTACATGGAACCTGTCCTAAGAAGGCTGCTCAAGAAAAACTGCAAAGTGTTCGTGTCGGAAATAGTAGCTGTGGATAACCCCATCGTACCAACACTCCCACCAAACGAGGCTGAAAGATACCTTACGACAGCAGACGTGGTTATAGTAACTGGAAGCACGCTCGTAAACAAGACGATAGATGAAATCCTTGGGTTGGACCTCAAAGCTAGGATGATTGCGGTGGCGGGGCCAACCGCGAGCATGCTCCCAGACGTCCTCTTTGACTATGGTGTGACAGCCTTAATGGGTGTAGCGATAACCAACTCCGAAGAAATGCTGCGAGTAGTCATCCAGGGAGGAGGAACAAGGCAGCTGCTTTCAGCATGCGCGCAGAAGAAAGCCTACTTTGCTCAAAGCAAGCGCTAGGAAACAGCAATCACAGGCACTCAGCCTCAACAAGCCCAGCCCTTCTCACGCATTATTAGATGTCGTTGAAGGGAAGAGAAGATTTAATTCTTATTACCTCTAAGTTTTACTGAGTGGGGGGAGAATTTTTGAGGTTAGATGGTAAGGTAGCGTTAGTTGTTGGCGCCGGCTCCATCGGCTCAGGAGTAGGAAATGGAAGGGCTATTTCAATACTCTTCGCGCGGGAGGGCGCTAGGGTGGTGTGCGCCGACATAAACTTTCAATCAGCGGAAGAGACAGTGAAAATGATACGGGAAGAGGGTGGCGAGGCTGCAGCCGTCCAAGGCGATGCCACAAAGAGCGGGGACGCAAAACGCCTAGTCGACTTCACCGTGGAACTATACGGGAAACTCAACATTCTCGTCAACGTTGTCGGCATAGCGAGCGGCTTAGGCGTCCTCGAAACGAGCGAGGATGAGTGGGATAGAGTTTTAACCACGAACCTGAAAAGCATATTCCTCATGTCGAAGCACGCTGTGCCAGCAATGATCAAATCTGGTGGTGGAGCCATAATAAACATCTCATCTGCGGCAGCCTTTGTGGCGCACCCCTGCCTAAGCTACGGCACAACGAAAGCCGCAATAATAAACATGACAAGGTGCATGGCTGTTGACTTGGCAAAGTACAACATAAGAGTCAACTGCATAGCGCCCGGCTTCCTAGACACCCCAATGGTTGCCCCAATAATGGATGACACGAGACGGGCATTCTTAAGGCAAGTGATCCCTCTGGGAAAAATAGGGACAGCCTGGGACACGGCTTACGCCGCCCTGTACCTTGCGTCCGACGAAGCTTCATACGTAACAGGTACAACCCTAATTGTGGACGGTGGACTGCTAGCGGCCGGTGGAAGACGTAGAGGAGAAGAAAAACTGGTCTAGAGGGGGGAGGATGTCACCTAAAGGAGAAGAGGCATTAAAAGCGTTCCAGAAGTTCTCCGAGGAGTTTCCCGAAGACTTCAAGAGGTTCACAGCGTTTGCGGCGAAGCCGTACGCCTTCTTCGATCCAAAAACCAGAGAACTAATCATAACAACAATCCTGGCCACAAAAGGCTACGAGAGCGAGTTCAAATTCCACCCAACTTTTTTTCTTTTAGGGACAGCCTGGGACACGGCTTACGCCGCCCTGTACCTTGCGTCCGACGAAGCTTCATACGTAACAGGTACAACCCTAATTGTGGACGGTGGACTGCTAGCGGCCGGTGGAAGACGTAGAGGAGAAGAAAAACTGGTCTAGAGGGGGGAGGATGTCACCTAAAGGAGAAGAGGCATTAAAAGCGTTCCAGAAGTTCTCCGAGGAGTTTCCCGAAGACTTCAAGAGGTTCACAGCGTTTGCGGCGAAGCCGTACGCCTTCTTCGATCCAAAAACCAGAGAACTAATCATAACAACAATCCTGGCCACAAAAGGCTACGAGAGCGAGTTCAAATTCCACCTCAACGAACTAGTGAGAAACGGTTTTACAGTCGAAGAGCTAAGAAACCTCCTACTTCTGATCCTCACATACCTCGGAGCACCAAAATTCCTGCAGGTATTCAGATGGTGCAAGGAGGAAGGAAAACTGTAGACCGCGACCCCCTGTACACCACTTTCTTTTTCCCTTTGCAATCAACTTTACAGTAATTTTTCGGAGAACCGCTGCTTTACCCATTATATGTGCTCTTAGCAGCAGCCACATTACCGAGTAGCCGTCACCTCAAATGAGGAAAAAGAAAAAAAGTTGGGTATCCAGAAAAAGCAGCGGAACCACTCCAGTAGACCCTTAACAGGAGCTGTGCTCTATCGCCCCCTCAGGGCATGCCTCAACACAGCTACAGCACTCGACGCAGTCCTCAACTCTTACTGCGACTGATTTTCCTTCTTTAAGCTCGAAGACCTCTGAGGGGCAAGCGTCTACGCAGGCGCCGTCGCCGTTGCACTTGTCGTAATTTATTTTGATTACTATGTCGCCGGACTTGAACACCTTGACACCCATCACGGTCACCCCGAAAGGGATTTGAAAGAACTTTCCCCATATTTAATATTAACTTTTCCGTGAAGCCAGCATTGAAACCGTAGCCTCCGGCGGGGGAAAAAACGGTTAAATCCCCGTCGCTTCATGGTTTCCACTGGTGTGAGTCATGGAACTCGGTGACCTGAAGCTTGACTTCAGCCTAGTTAAGAACCACATCGCGTCTTTCATCAGAGGTACTGTAGAGAAAGCTGGAGCCAGTGGTGTCGTTATCGGGCTGAGTGGAGGCGTCGACTCCTCCACTGTTGCATTTCTCCTCGCCTACGCTCTTGGGCCAGAGAGGGTTCTCGCGCTCACAATGCCTTCCTCAACCACCCCAAGCCGAGACACTGAAGACGCCTTCACCGTGGCTGAGCTGCTTGGGATCGATGTCGAGCTCGTCGACATACAGCCACTAGAGGACGTGTTCGCCAGGGTTTGCCCGCGCTACGACCCTGGGAACATTTTGGCCTCGGGCAACCTTAAGCCGCGCCTTAGAATGGCAACACTTTACTACTACGCTAACGTCATGAACAGGCTTGTCGTCGGCACGGGGAACAAGAGCGAGATCATGATAGGCTACTTCACAAAGCATGGGGACAGTGGAGTCGACATGCTTCCCATAGGTGACCTCTACAAGACACAAGTAAGGTGGCTTGCCGAGGAGCTCGGACTGCCAAGCAGAATAATCTGGAAGCCTCCTACAGCAGGCCTATGGCCTGGGCAAACGGACGAGGGAGAAATAGGCGTCAAATATGAAACCCTCGACCTGATCCTCTACGGGCTCATAGAGCTCGGCTACACTCAAGAGAGGGTTTCAGAGGAGGCGGGTATACCCATAGAAACTGTGAGGAAAGTAGCCACGATGGTAGCTAGAAGCGAGCACAAAAGAAGCCTTATACCCAAACCTCTTCTCCAATCGCTGAAGCCGTAGTTAGCAGTTTCTATGTAGGAAGGTTTAAATAGTTGTAAGTATAGATAAATTACTAATGAGTGAAAGACTCTACACACTTAAAGAAGCCAAGAAGCTCCTTGCAGCCACCACATGGACAATCCAACAATGAAATAGACAAAAAATAAGATGTATTAGAACTATTGGGGTTGCCGACGATCTGACAACTATTCTCCTTCGCTGGAAAACCCTCGAAATGAGAAGCCATAGATATAAAGAGGTCGTTAGCTGTGTCAGAAAGCTCATACCAAGTTAGATCCTACAAAGTAAAGCACAACTACGACGTTAAATGGTTCTTAGAGGCTTACAGGTGGCTATTGCAAAGAGCGATCAACGAGACCTGGAAAAACATAACTTGGAAAGAGAAGGTCATCAAGAAAAGGTTGATCCCGATAATTCCGAAGAGCAACAAATTCAAACGCAACCTAAGAAACTCTTTACTTAGAAACTGGGGCTTCTGCGCTCACTACGCTGACTCCGCAATCAAGCAAGCATATTCAACTAAAGTCTTGGAGAAGAAACTACTTGAAGGGGAGAAGGGCGAAGACGAAGCCTGTCGTTAAGAAGAAGTTTGTTAGAGTGAAGGAAACACTGTACTCCTACAAAAACGGTAATCAAGATAAGTATTAGGCCGTTCGAAGAGCGCTTGGTTTTCGATGTCTCGAACGCTTGGTTTTGGAGCAGGGCTAAGGGGGAGATGGGGGAGCTAATCCTCAATGAGGGGTTTCTGGTCATTACTTAGGTTTAAGCGGAGAGTTGAGGAAAGAGGAGTGATTGCGTGGGACTGCAACGAGAAGAGTTTAGATGGCTTCAACCCAGAAATAGGATGGGTAAGAGTTGATCTCAGAAGGCTCTTCCACATACATAGGGTTTATGAGTTGAAGAGGCGGAGGCTGCAGAGTAAAGCGTCGAGGAAGCCGTCCTTGAGGAGAGTTCTAGAGAAATACTCGAGGAGGGAGAGGTAGGGTAAGGGATTTCATTCATAAGGTAACGAGAGTGATTGCTGAGGCGTTCAGGGGTTACGTTCACGGCTTCGAAGACCTCAACAAGGAGAAAATGTTCAAAAAGTCGAGAACTCATAATAGAAACGTCGCAAAAAGTGATTGGAGAACTATAATTGGTTTGATGGGTTACAAGTCTAGAGTCCGGCTTCTAAACCCTCACAACTCGAGTAGGAGGTGCTCCAGTGGGATGGTTAATGCCCCGAAGGGAGCACTCTACGAGTGTAAGGGTTGCGGGTTAAAGATTGATAGGCAGCTAAATGCATGCTTAAACTTATATCTTCAGGTGGAGGGTCTTTCCCCGTCTCTGAAGCTCTTCGTTGGGCTTATGAAGAGGTGGGGTGGTTTGCCCTGACGGGGGGTGAGGCTGATGCAGGCTTCGATGAGCTCGTGAGGGGCTTTGAGGCTTGTGAACCCCAAGGACCAAGTATGGATCAACACTTACCCATACTTAGTCTGGAACCCTAAGGCGGGAAACTAACCCTCACTCAGGCTCGTCGGAAAAGAATAGGGAGTCGAGAGAAAGGGTTAACAACAAAAATACTTACTCCACATGTGCCATCATAAGGCACGTTAAAATCTGACGGTTAATTCACTAGCTCCTTTTAGTCTTTTAAGAGTACCATCTGCCCCCATTGACGTCTATTGTTGCTCCCGTTACATGGTCATTTTCTAGGAGGAATATGACTGCGCTTGCGACCTCATCTGGCCGCGCTATTCTTCCCAGCGGAACCATTGCCGCAAGCTTTTCCTTCAATTCGTCCGGTATCAGCTTCGTGTCTACTGGTCCGGGGGCGACTGCGTTGACGGTTATGCCGTAGCGCGCGAGCTCGGAGGCAAGGCTCATGGTTAATCCTATGATCCCCGCCTTAGAAGCAGCATAATGGACACCGACCGTTCCCCCGTTCCTTCCAGCTATCGAGGAAATGTTAACGATTTTTCCACCTCTCCTCTCCTCTATAAAGTGCTTTGCCACGGCCTTACAGCAGTTGAAGACCCCCTTCAAGTTGACTTCGATCGTCCTGTCCCACTCCTCCTCAGTCACCTCCAGTATTGATGGTCTAACGATGAGTATGCCTGCACAGTTGACGAGCACGTCTATTCCACCCATCTCCCGCACTACGCACTTAACCATCTCCTCAACCTCCCTCATCTTTGAAACATCAGCCCTCACAGCCATCCCCCTTCGCCCAAGCCTCCTTACCTCATCGACAACCATCAACGCCTCGTCCCGCCTACTGAAGTAGTTGACCGCCACGTCACACCCCCTAGCCGCTAAGCCGACGCAGATACTCCTCCCAATGCCGCCGCTTCCACCAGTTACAAGCGCCACCTTTCCCTCAAGATCCAATCAGCCCACCTCCTCACACCACTAAACAACCCTCTCAAACAGAAACCCTTTAATTTTATTTACTCTTTCTTTAAGCGTAAAGCTGGGGGTTTCACTATTGACGTTTGTATGCTTCCTATGGCACATCCATCAGCCTCCCGGCGACAAGCGCCACCTTATAGAGGCAGCCTCCAAGTCCTACCAGCCCCTCTTAGGGTTCTACTTGGAGTCAGGTTTGGAGGCGAGCTTCAACGTGACCGGAGTAACCGTCGACCAAGCTGTGAAGCTCTCCTTGGATTTCATCTCACACCTTCGCGATGGCGTCTCCAGTGGCGCCGTGGACCTAACTGCATCAGGCTTCCACCACCTCATACTCCCCCTGACGCCGACATGGGAGGTGGAGGAGGACATAAAGCTTGGACTCAAGATTTTCAAGGAGGTCTTGGACTATACGCCTGAGGGCTTCTTCCCTCCCGAGCTGGCTTGGAGCCCATTCCTCGCCGACGTGCTCAGGAAGCTGGGCTTCAGGTGGGTGGTGGTCAGCGACAGGGTTTTCAGGATGGCTGACCCACGATGCCCCGAGGATGAAGTGTTCTTTCCCTACTGGCTCGAAGGAGTAAAGGGAAAGCACATCGTGGGCGTCCTACAGCACTACGGCATAAGCCAAATGCTGTGGGAAATGTACTCCGGCAAAAAGACAATCGGCGACTTTGTTTCAGCTCTGGAGCAGTACGTGCTCATGGAGGAACGCCTTAAGGAACGCTATCACCCCTACGCAGCCACAAAGTCCCTCATCGTCGTTTCAACGGATGCCGAGCTCATAGGGCTCAGGTGGAAGAGAGGGTTTGAGGCGCTAAGCCGCATCTACGAGCTTGCAGGGGACATACCGGGCCTGAAGCTCTGCAGCGTGAAAACTGCCCTAAAGAACAACATGCCCAAAAAGGCTTTCTATATGCCCTCCGGAAGCTGGAGCCACGACGCCCGCTTCACGGTCTGGCTTGGGAGGCCCGAAAACGACGTCATAAACGCCCTAATAGGGGAAGCGAGGAGAAGGTTCGAGCTATCACACTGCCTAATATTAACTCTTAAGAGCATGAACTTCAAGACAGACGACGCAGAGCAAGCACTTCGAGAGGCCTTAGAGAGCCTCATGCTGGGGGAAATGAGCGACGGGAGAGGGTGGGACGCGGCACCTGAAAGAAGGAGGTTCTGCTACCATCACCTCCTAAAATCAATAGAGAAGAGCGGCGAAGCCCTCACGAAAGCTTTGGAAAAATGCTCGAGGAGGATGAAGATTTGAAGTGGGATTTGAGCTGCCCTAAAAACTGCGTCCAGCACTACGAACAAATAACCATAGAGTGCCCTGATGGGGCAACAAGAACAATAAAAATATGCTCCGGGTGCAAGTATCAAGAATACCACATTCTGGGGTACATTACGGCTCTGGAAGAAAGAGTGAAAAAGCTCGAGGAACAGCTCAGGAGATTATCACAGTTGGCTGGAAAGTAGCAGCCTACCGTCCTCTCTGAGCAATTTTGCCTCTCCCCCCTCCGATAACGCTTTGAAAATCCAACACGTCCTCTAGAACCTTGCTCGCCTCTCTTCGCCACTCCCTAAGCTTAGAGCATACTTCGAGAACTTTAATCCTGACCTTACTGTCGGAGTCGCCGATGAGTGAACTAGCCTTCTCCGTCATCTCAATGGCCCTCTCTACTGCACTAAGTGTATCCTCAACCTCGTGTCGAACACGGATCAGCGAGAATGCAACTTGGTCCGCGTCGACTTCGCGGGGTGGAACCCATCGTATCTCTTCACCTTCACAAATTCTTCTCATAGCCTCCCCAGCCTCCTCCCCTTGGAGGTCACCTACCAGCACCTCTATGCCCCTAGCTGCGTGGTACCCTGCAATGGCGGCCATCCAGAAAAGGTCTAAAAGGAATTCCCCCACCTCATCCATCCTTCTAAGGAACCTACTGTTTTCTTCGTCTTTGTATCGAATCCTCACTAGGTCGAAAAGGTTCACAAACTTCGAAATAAAGCACCTGCACGCGTCCAAGCTCAAAACGGCGTCTTTAACCTCTGCCTCCCCGGAGAGAGCTGAGTAGAGCACCGAAACGCTTTCCCTCTTAACCCTCTCCCACTCCATTACGGCGTCCACCAGCAACTGCCTACTGGTCTCAAGTAACCCAACCGCATCGAAAAGCCTCTCAAACTCGTTAATTCTGGAAGCCGCAACTATGAATGCCTCGTCGACCTCGCCGGTAAGCAACTCCAACTCAGCCCTTAACAGGTTAGCGATCTCCCTCTTTTCTCTTCCTGTAACAATGAACGAGGAAAGGTCCTGAAGGAGGTATGTGAGCCTTAAAGCAACCCTGCAGTAGTATAAGACCAGATCCCTAATTTTCCTCACGGCCTCGTCGACGTCAGGCATCCCCAAAAGATACCACCGCAAAACGTACTCGAAAAACGTCCCCTTAACAATTGCCGCGGCACTCCTCACCAAGCCATCCAGCTCTTCAAGCAAAAGCGAAATCCTACCAGCCGTATGACGTTCACCCGTCCTCCCCACCACCCTATCCCTCGAGCAACACTCTTCATCCCAAATAAATTTTAGCATTTGAAAAATATATTTTTTATGTTTTTTATACTTTACATTTTCATTTAAAAAAGAACTAAAAACTCTAAATTCTTATATAATGCAGGTGTAAAAATTGTCATATTACATGGGGGAGGCTTCTTTTGACACGTTTTTAAATCCCGGGTGACCCTGTCCTCTCGGAGGCTGGTTTAGATGGGCAGTAGAAGCGTCAAGTCGGTTATAAACCGCGTCCTCTGGGATCCATCCCTGAACCCTGAAGACTTCAGGGCAACCTACGTTGATCGGTTTGAGGGCGCCTGCAAGGAGTTCAGCCTGGCCGACGTTGAACGCGTGGAGGGTACCTTCGTAACACTGAAATCCGGAGCATTCATACCTACTCACAGAATAAGGAAAATATATAACGCTAGGACAGGAGAAGCCGTGCTCTCAAGATGAGCAATCCTACTCCCCCTTAACCTTCTTAGCCACGGCTAAGCCCAGCTCCCTGCACTTCCTTAACCCCTCCTCGTCCGGGTCCTCAACGATCCTCAGCGGCTCAGCCACCAGCTCAAACCCAAGCTCCCTCATCCTCCTCTGAACATCGTAGACCGCCTCTCCGCTCCAACCGTAGGAGCCGAAGACTGCCCCAAACTTGCCTCTAACGTTCAGCTCCCCCATCTTGGATAGAAAGATCTCCACCTCGTACGCTGGCATGTAGTTGTGGGTGGGCGTGCCAACCACTATAGCCCTAGCCTCCTCAAGCTCACCTTTAAAGTCCTCAAAGATGCTCCTGCGAAGGTCGTACAGCTTGACGTCCAGCTCCCCCTCAGCAGCCCCATCAGCCACAGCCTTAGCCATCTTCCCAGTACTCCCAGACCTAGTTGAGTAAACAACAACAACGTCAACCAAACAGGCTCAACCCCCCTTTAACTTTTCAACCTACTAAAACACTTCAATATTTAAATTATACGGCTCCAGCGAAGCCAACTCGCCACCCGCCAAACAATCCCTCAAAACAATCAATAAAACAAGCACCCTATTCGCCTGCTAAAAAGAACGGGAGAATGCAGCCATCTGCACATCCTACGTGCCCTTCACTCCTTCTAGTTCGTATACTTTAACAGTATCTCGCTTATAAGCCTCTGCCTATCCCCCTTCTCTTTAGCGGCCTCAAGCATCTCCTTCAGCATCAAGGCAAACCGCTCCCTACTCAGGTTAAGCCTCCTAAGCTCTCTCTCCTCATCACGGGAGAGCCGCTCCACCTCTTTCTCCACAAGCTCGAAGACGTCCACCTTCACCACCCCTGCAACCAAACAGCTCGCACCAAACTCAGCACACTCAGCGCAGCCCACCCCTCCACACACGGCAAGAGCCTCTCGCCATCCATGTAAGGAACCAGCAAGAACACCCACACCTAGAAACGTTAAGCCCCCGAGTATTAAATCTTTCGCAACGAAACCCCACTAAGATAACCGCTACCACCGCAACTCAACAAAAACCAGACACGCCGTCAGCGCCAGAAACGCCTCGGCCGAAAAGCCACCCCAAGAACCCTTCCCTTCCCGAAAACTTTATTAACCTCCTCAGTTAACCATTACCAAATCTTAGTGGTAGA
>JAHAWR010000043.1:0-2484 GCA_018383835.1 Candidatus Jordarchaeia archaeon
GAAAATAGATGTTGGGACCGTTGTTGTCGCTATGCCGGTACAGGGATTATTCGACTTAGTTGAGGAAAGATGGTTTTCGGAAGGTTTCATTAAAAAGGCGAGGAGCATGAAGCCGACCATGGGAATTTCGATAGATTATGGTTTGTCGGTTAAGGCTTGTGAATATGACACATTTATGTGTTCAGAGCCATGGATTTATGGAGCAGCCACTTCGAACATGGATGGGAGCGTTGCTCCTCAGGGAGAGCAACTTTTAACAGTTTTTTCTGTCTTAAAGCCCGATGTTGTCTTGAATAAGGAGAGAGCAAGGATGGAGCTGGAAAAAGTAGAAAAGAAGCTTGAAGAAATGTTTCCGAGAATTAAAGGGAACATAAAGTGGAAGCGGCCGCTGATACTTAGTATGGTGGATGGCGCAGCTCTTACCGTAACTCAATCACGAGACAAAAGACCTAGCCCTGAAACAGATGTTAATGGCCTTTACCTTGCGGGGGACACATGCAATGGACGTGGAGCAGGTGGGGATATAGCCTTTAACGCTGCTTCAAATTGTGTGGACGCTATTCTTCGTTCTTTGTGACACTTACTAATTGGTTGTTGGCGGAGAGGAGCTTTTAAAAAAGTCTTTTGTTTTACCGGGAAATGTAGCTTTTATAATAGCAGTCTTCAGGTTTTAAGGGATGATTAACATGCGCGTTAAACAGATGGATGTTAAGGGTGGAATGAGCGCTTTAGAGATCATAGAAGAGATGGCGGGGGCGGGAGTTTTTATAGCGGGTCGTCTAGCAAAAGCCGTTCAGGTGCTTTCAGATATGATCAGCGATAAGGAGGTAACCGTGTTTCTCGGTGCAGCAGGCGCATTGGTTCCCGCTGGGCTTGGAAGGATAATGGCTGAAATGGTCTATGACGGTTTTGTCGACGTTTTTGTGACAACTGGGGCGAACATAACGCACGACCTCATAGAGGCTTTTGGCGGGCGGCATGAAAGAGGTATTAGCGGGGAAGACGAAGAATTGAGAAATAAGGGAATCAGCCGGATTTTCGACTCATATATTTCGGACGATGCCTTTGTGCTTTTCGAAAAGAAGATACAAGAGATTTTGGCTGATATCTCTGTTGAAAAGAGAAGGCAGGGAATTCCAGTCTACGAGTTACTTAAAGAAATAGGGTTGCATCTAGACTACAAGTACTCATTTGTTAAGGCAGCCGCTGAGGTGGATGTCCCCATTTTTTGCCCTGCAATAACTGATTCGATTTTGGGGTTGCAAATGTGGCTCTTCTCTCAGAGAGAGGAATTAAAGCTAGATGTGCTGGAAGATCTTCACAAGATAGTGAGCATAGCCTACGACACAAAAAAAGCTGGGGCGTTTATTTTAGGTGGCGGCGTTCCGAAGAACTACATTTTACAAGCCATGCTAATAACAGGAAAGGGATTTAACTATGCAGTTCAAATAACACTTGACAGACCGGAAAGCGGGGGGCTAAGTGGGGCAACATTAAGCGAGGCGAAATCTTGGGGGAAAGTTGCTAAAAACGCAATCACAGTTGATGTGATAGCTGACATAACGATAACACTACCATTAATCTTTTCTGCACTAAAAGAAATGCTAGAAAAACGACTCAAGAGTGAGTCCTGAGTTTTTAGGGGTAATGCCAAGGCTTGACTAACCCCTTTGGGGGAGCATTTCTCCTGTTGAGGCGGATGTAGGGTCTCGTTAAGTGGCGTTGGGCTCTGAGTGGTGGAATGTATACGGATTCAGTTATATTGCGTTTGAGGACAGTGACAACTTTTTCCGCGAAAACCCTTTTCCCACATTTTTTACACTTGAATCCTTGCCCTCTCCCTGCAGAGGAGGCCCTTTTGCCACAGTAAGGACAAGGAGGATTACGAATTTCTAGCACGGAAGTCAGTTTAACTACTTCTATTTTTTCTAAGTTAATAACTTTAAGATGAGGCGGGGAGGGGGGGCGGATGCCACCGTAAACGCGAACCACGTCCCCTGGAACCAAGTTAGTTATGACCCATCTAAAGTCACCTGTTGGCTCATATGCGGCGCAGTCTATTTCTCCTGTATTGTCGCGCACTTTAATGAACACGTGACCCCCCCGAGTTATTATAGGCTTAGAGGAAACTACACCCTCTACCACTGCTGACATGTAGGGACGAAGTTCGCTGATTTTACGCTTAGCACAAAGATGGGCATCTGTTCCTTGGTTTGAACGGAAAATAACCCATCTCTCTATTGGCTCATAAACTCTCAGAAGCCTATGTGCCATAAGTAAAACTTCCGGTGATTCTCCACGTATCCCATAGAGGACAGGATCCAAACCATGCGGCGTTATGAGAACCCGGTCATCGTCAATGTTGTTAAACGTGCCAGGCTTTGTTAAACGATCCATTTCTCTCACTGATTCAACGTCTATCATTCTTGGCTTCCCCCAATTTTCAGGTACCCGGTAAGCAATTAACTCGTAAGTGTCACAAAG
>JAHAWR010000043.1:2492-11275 GCA_018383835.1 Candidatus Jordarchaeia archaeon
TTTCCCCTATAGCGGCAAGGGCGCCCACGATTCCTCTCCCTTCACTCTTAAAAGTGTGAACCTCAATGCTATACTTTTCGGCTAATCGGAAGGCGTCCTTCAAGCTGACCACATCGCACAATGCCTTTTCTGACAACTTTCTGAGCTCTATTGGAATATCTCCTAGCAAGAAAGCCACTCCGGGATCAGTTCCGGGAAATGAGAGATCCGCAAGGCGACTTACCTCTTTTAAAATAAGCTCTTTAACTGTATCGACCATGCTTTCTTCTACTTCAAGTCTTAAGCAGACGCAGCCATTACCCCTCGTTTTGAAGGGAATGTTCGGGTTTAGCCTTATCAGAAGAGGGTAATCTTCAAATTTAACTCCAAGTTTCGAGAGGAGTTCAACTAGCACCGCACAAATATAAGTTGTGCATCCTCCTCTCGGAGAATCCGTATCATCAAGTCCTACGTGGAGCATGGTCAAGAGTTAAATCCCCCCCATTCTGCGAGCTTTCATCCCTCTTCGTTCCACAAGACCTTAGACAAGTATCTTGAAGAAAACAATCACCAGAGACGGAGCATAGAGCAAGCGGGAAGCCAAGTGCAGCGAACATTCCCTCATTTTCTGAGGAAATTCTCGCAAGTCATACGCCAGCATGAATATACCTCTTCAAGATTATCTTCACATATACTTCGTCAACTTATTTCTAACTCCATTTAAAAATCACTCAACCACCAGGCAGATGACAGAGCAAAATAAGTCTGAAAAGGAAAAAAGATGTTTTCATGGTTTTCCTTCAGCTACTATTAGAGTTAAAGTCGATATTACGCCCTTTATCCGCCTTATCTGCCAGATAACCGTTTCCTTCAGCTTCTCCATGGATTCTGTTTCTACTTTGATTAAAATGTCGTAGACGCCGTACAGAATGTATGCTTCAACTACGCCTTCTATCTGGGAGACCGCCTTCAAGACCGTTTCCTCGTTTGCCGGCTCTGTATTAACAAGCACAAAGGCAGTAGGCAAAACTCTCACCCGCATTCACTACGGTTTCTACTATTTTTAAATTCATTTTCCTTATATAGCTCTTTTTCAGCAGTCATCTTTGAAAGGAGGCTGCAACCACCTTGGAGAAAGAAACGAAAGGAAGGATACTAATTTACCACGAGGGGGCGTGTGACCCTGCTAAATGCACCGCTTTGAAACTCGCCCGCTTAGGGAAAGCTACTATCGTTAGAAGAGCCTCCGACATTCCTCTTAACTTTCTAATCTTAAATCCACTTTCACGAATTGCTTTATCGCCTGCAGATAAGGAGATTTTTGAGGTAAAAGGATTAGTTGCTGTTGATTGCTCTTGGAACAGGCTAAGCGAAGTTTTTCGTAGTATAAAAGGGGCACACAGAGCACTACC
Organism: Candidatus Jordarchaeia archaeon; assembly: GCA_018383835.1. Lineage (GTDB taxonomy): Archaea > Asgardarchaeota > Jordiarchaeia > Jordiarchaeales > Freyrarchaeaceae > DTBI01. Next base: position 3,884 of record JAHAWR010000043.1, read on the forward strand.
ATATCTAGTTGCAGCCAACCCGGTAAACTACGGTGTTCCCACGAAGCTTAGCACAGCGGAAGCCATTGGGGCATCCCTATACATATTCGGGTTCAGAGAAAAGGCAAAAGACATTCTTGAGTGCTTTAAGTGGGGGTCACACTTCTTGATGTTAAACCGGGAGCTACTAGAAGCATACTCTTCAGCGAAAAATAGTGCAGAAGTTGTTAAACTTCAAGAGGAGTTTATTTGAGGCGGCGTGCCAGGAGTAATCCATCTTCTGTTGGGAGGCTACCATCGCCAGTAGCCTCTTGGCGGCATTCGGCTATGCGCCCTACCCGCCGCCTCCTGTGGGCATCATTGGCAGCCTATTCGGGCTTGCACCCCCGAGGATGGCCGTTTCAACGGTCCCACCTACATCCTCAACGGGTTATCTCAGCGCTTGTTGCCAAGCGCCTTCTCGAGAACACTCTCAGCCGCCTCATCGTCATCTTGCAGGTGGACGTGTCGTTTGCAGCCTTACGGTTTCTGCTCCAGAGCCAAGCCTCTCGGCTTGCGCCTCGCGGCGCTCGGGTCCCACAATGGTGGATGGAATTTCCTCAGCGCCCTCAAGAGCGCCGTGGGCCGCCCTCTGGCTCGCCGCCTCATGTATAATAGGAGAAAGCCTGAAAATAAATTTTCTCTTTTTAAGCGCAATTTCATCAGATTACTTTGTAACCCACGCTTTTTTCGTACAGAACTAATCTTATGTGCAAGGATATAAGTAAGACATAGAATGGAGAACATGCAACTCACGTAGGTGGTGCCGCTAAATAAATGCTTGATGTGAAATAACAGCGCCAAAATAGTGTTCAGCAGAAATGTAGTTTAGATTAAGCGGCGAGAAAGCTGAAGAATCCCGGTTGGTCTTTTTCTCAAAGGTAGAGGACACATCACCGATAGTCAGTGTTGGCGGTCTTCTTCATTATTCCATATTATATGGCTGGACGCCGGTTATGAATTATATGATGTTTAAGGGTTGGATATACTTTATTCGACAAGCCTTCTTAGGTGATGCGCCTAGCTTTGGGAAAGAAGTTTATTAAGGTGCCTCGTTTAGCCAGCCCGCATCCGAGAAAATCGTTTCTTGATTTGTCTTTAACTATAACGTATCCTTTGAACGTTGGTTGTATTGGTATATTTTCTCCTCTAAGCCATTTTTCAGCTAGATCGCTATCTATTTCCACTACGTTTTTCTTGGCTTTTTCACCGACCATTTGAGCTCCTTCAACGGATAACCTTATTCCGTCAGGCATTAGTGTAGCGAAGTAAATGCCTGCGGAGACCGTACTTTTATCACTTAGCTTGCTAAGTAGAGCTTCCGAGACTGCACGTACCCTCTTCTTTCCTGAGGGAAGAAGCCTTACCCCATTTATTCTCTGTACATCAAATTGAGCTTGAAGCTGATGCCAGATGTAATCTTCGAATTGCTTATCCATACTTATCACTATCCTTCTTTTCTTATTCTCGCTATGAAGAAGGAGTCAGTGCAGTTATCGTGAGGGTATATTCTCACAGAGCGCCTCAAGTTTGAATGGAACGTTTTCTTTTCAAACTCCGTTAGGCCAAGATGGGTGCGGAGGCCTTTGATTTCGAAGTCTTCGATGCAAGCTTTATTTTCCTTTGAGAGAAGGTGGTCGATGACGGCTTCGTTTTCAAGAGGATGAATGCTACAGGTCGAGTAGACGAGGATCCCTTTTGGTTTCAGCATTTTGAAGCCGGCAAGCAGAAGGTCTCTCTGGAGGAAATGTAGCGATTTAATTCTTCTTTCAGTGAAACTGGGTGGAGACTTACTTAGCAAGTGTCCTGAGGACGAGCAGGGAGCGTCAACGAGAACTTTATCAAACTGGTCTTTAAGAACCAATGGAAGTTTTCTTCCGTCGAACATAGTTATTGCAGTGTTCACCACCCCGCAGAGTTGTAAGTTGAACCCTAAAGAGGATATTCTTTTAATGGAGACATCATTTGCTATTATGGCTCCCTCATTTTTCATGAGCTGCGCGATTTGCGTCGTCTTCGATCCTGGGGCTGCACATAGGTCTAGGATATAGTCCCCTGGCTCTGGCTCCAGAAAAAGTGGGGGAACCATGCTCCCCCCCTCTTGTACGTACACGTACCCTAATGCGCGTTCGTACGCTATGTGACTAAGAGGGTTTTCTTTGGGTTTGAGTATTCTGAAGCCTTCGCTGAAACCAGCCTAGGGAAGAAAGCTTCACGCCCTTTTCTTCTAGTCGCTTCACGATTTCGGATCTGGGCTTTTTTAAGGTATTTACCCTAATGAAGAATTCTGGGGATCTTTCCGCACAGGCGAAAACTTCGCTGGATTCTTCCTGAAGAAGAGAGATATAGAGGTTAACGATTTCAGGCGGGAGCCGATTAGTTTGAGAAGTGCTCATCCCGCTCACCGTTTGCCTCCTTTGCGGCTTAAAGTCCTAAGGAAACTAGGAAAATGTATATTCCGAAGCCGAGACAGGCTGACGCTATGACAGCTGACGTTAAAAGTCTTTTGAAATCTTGTTCTGGGTCTCTCAGAGCAAGTATAAACCATAACGTCGCAATAAGACCAGCTATGACCAACACGTATCCAACCCACACCGGAATATTCCATGGTGCAATGAACAACTTTGGCATCCCCCACTAAATGGACTTTATTTTTCCCTTGTGTGCCAGAATGCTTTGGACAAGCATTGACGCGCCTAGGATAGCTGTTGTGCTCGGTAGTACATTAAAAAGGCTTAGAGATAGAAGGGCACCACCTAACGTTAGAGACAGATTAGATCCTTTACTTCCACTCTTATGCAGGGAAGTCTTTCTAGAGTTTAAAATGTATAATTCTATTTCTTTCATGTTGAGGCGGCGGGAGAGCGATTTAACTAACTTGCTTTTCCTCCACTTTATCGAAGCTACTTCCATGTGATGCTTGGCCAAGTTGTATAATTGGACGCGCGTGAGCTGGTAGAGCATCTGCTCTTTTATACTGAAGGTTTTCGTTGCTGGCCTACCTTCAATAAGTGCTGAACATGAAAGGTAAAGTGTTAGGAACGCGATCACGAAACTTGGAACTGCAACCATTGCGACCTTCCAAATCACAAGTATTCCAACTGCTACAATGAGAACAGCAACCCCATAGAAGAGTAAATCTATAAATGCAAAGGCGCAAGCTTTTCTTAGAACGTAGCTTAGCCCTACAAGTGATATAGTTGCTCCAATTGTAACTGTTAGCAGAGATCCATAAGAAATGAAAAAACCGGTAGTTTGTATTAGTAAGCCAGTTAGCAAAAGAGCCCACATCTGCTTTAACGGCGTAAATTTTTCAATAATTTTTTCCCACATTGCCTCCAATCCCCCACAAAATTCTAATTATCAACTTTCGCTCTCAGAGCGACAGCAAAAGATCAAGGAGCTAAAGAAGTTTTAAAATCCTTTAGAAAAGCCCTTGCCACCCATCTATCTAAGGGGTTTTACCAGTCATTAGTGAATGAAGAACAATAACACTTATAAAGATTTTCCCTATTAAACAAATATTAAACATACATCACTAAAAATAGGAACATAGTGATAAGAAAAAAAAATAAACAACTGCATACAAGGTTTACGAGGTTAAAGCGAAGTAGAAGAGTTAGTAAGGGAGAATTGTAGCGCGTAAGGTTCAAATACAATTGTTGTGTCTAAATAATAATTGGGCTCCTCGCCGAGGGCTGAGCCAACTGCCCAGATGGGTGTGGATGAGGCTTGGGGCAAGAGAGGAGCCACATGAGTAGGAGGGTGCCACGCAACAGCCCCACTTGAACGGGCTCTCACCGGAAGAGGGCGTAGGCCTCTAGATGAGGTGGAGCTTACCCAAGTGGGGGACAGTGGCTTGGGAACACTGGGTTATGGCTTCCGGGTTTGAGAGCACGGTTGAGGGGGGCGAGCGTCCCACCATGAAACCGTGTGTTAGTTACCCAGGGGACACCGGTGTTCCCCCCTCCCTCCTTATTCTCGTCCTCTAAAAAGGGCGTTGGTCGTTTCCCTCCCTTCTAAGAGAGGCAGAAGTTTTAAAAGCACCCAACTGTAGGATTTAGGAGAAGGGAGTGGTGTCGGGTGAGGACGAATTTGCCTAAGAGGAAGAAGGACGAAGTAGTTGAGATTAAGGACGTACGGGTGCCTATGGAGGGGGAGATTTTAGGGGTAGTTGAAAGAATGGTTGGCAATGACAGGCTTATTGTTAGTTGCACAGATGGGAAGACGCGGTTGGCGAGAATAAGAGGTAAGTTTAAGAAGAAAGTTTGGATAAGGAATGGGGACGTTGTTCTTGTGGCACCTTGGGGTTTTCAAGATGACCGCGCCGACATAGTGTGGAGATACAATGAGGGAGAGGTTAAGTGGCTTAAAAATAAAGGATACCTAAGCGGGTTGAATGTTTAACTCGCCTTTTTGAGGCGGCGAATAGCGTTCAGTATTCTTTCAACGGCTTCCGGCTTTAAGTATATGACTGCTACAAGAGCCAAAGTTGCTAGTAGGAAGAAGAGCGACGATTTATTATTAAGCTGGCTGAGCTCCCAGTATTTTAACACGGCTTGCATGACGGTGGCTGTTAGAAGCGAGAGTGGCTTTACACTCTCAGGATGCGAAACACTCACCAGTATTGATGCGCTTACGCTATGCCCTTCCTCATCTTCGGCGTTTACAGTCAAGTTTAACACGCCAGCAGATCTAGGACTAACTCTAGCCACGTATAATCCCGCTTCCTGGTCGTACTGCACTTGTAACTGCGTGCCGTTCACTGCAACGCTAACGCTTCCAGAGAAACTCCTTTTCGAGGGAGGGGTATACCCAACCCACACCATCACCATATAAGTCTCCCCCGCAACCCACTTCTCCTGTGGCTGCACGAAAAACGCGGCCAGCTTGTGCACATAGAACACGTAAACGTAGCCACTTGTGAAGCATCTATCATAGACCTCTTCACCGTCTAAGCTGGTTACTCTTAAAGCGTATTTACCAGTAACATTCGGAGTGAAGGTAACGTTAAATGATCCATTCTGAGGTGTGAACTGGGAAACTTGGATTGAGCCGTTCGGAAATATGATTGTTACGTTTACGTTTGCAGGGTTATCTAGAAGGTTTCCTACCGTTATGGTTAATGTTTCGTTGACGTAGCTGAAGTCATGTGTCACGCTTAGCTCGGGAAGAAGCGTCACACTTAGACTAAATGTGCTCTCATCTTCAAGTGACAGAATACTATCACTTCTTAATATTATGAGTCTACGTGTTGTTTCATTTAGAGTTGAGTCAAGCCAGTTTTCCCATAAGGAGCCATTTAGCGACACACCCTTAACCGCATAACTTGCAGGATAGTATAGCGTAATAAACTGTTGCTCAGGAAAAACAGCGCTTCCATTATGAGCATAATTGTACGCTACTTCTGCACCAGTTGATGAGATATTGTCCTTGAATGTCAGTTTTGCTAGGGCGAAGACGGTTAGGTTCTCGCTTACCCAATCTCCTCCATGTTTGAGCTCGACTAAGAGGGATACTCTTCCATCAGATTTATTGTAGCCTATCTCGCTACCAGTATAGTATTTCGTGTAGCCAACCCCAAACGGGGTAATTTTTGTTCCGTTCAAATGAGCTCGTAACCGCTAAGGTTCCCCGTATAGTTCACATAGTTGATGGTGTATGTTATATTGTAGTTTAGCTGTGTGGCGGCCATTACGTGGACGCTTATAGTGCCATTGTTGGGAGTCAACCACATGCTGCTATGCCAAGAGCCATCATTGCGCACCAGTAAACCATTGGCTGTGAGGAGCAGGTCATTAAGGATGTGCCAATCAGTATAGTTCGGAGCGATCTTCATGCAGTGCCAGTACCGGTTCCCGTAGGGGTCCCTAACGTCCTCCACCCAGCTGTTGCCCCTATTAGTGGTCCAGATTTCGTATCCGCTTTTCGGGGGGCCTTCAGTTCTCCCCTCCATGTGGCTCCCCCAGTCGTAGTATCCACCGTTAGGGGAAGAAAGCCAGTCCTTCACATGGAGTACGAGAAAGTAAGCCCCAGCGGAGAGACTGGACGTAAAGTTCAACGCTACCCAAGAATAATTCGGGGGGATGTCGGACGATAAAACATTTACACTTTCTATAATGTCGCCGGGGATCCAGCGGTTAACGTTAAAGGTGGCGTTACGTAGCTCCGCAGTTAGGTCGGCGGTCATTCCGAAGTTGGCCACCGGAACAGAGATGCTAATTCCGCTAACACTCCTTCGAAGCAGGAACATTTGTGCTTCCCCCATGTCCCCAACAATTCGGGCATACCCCCCACTATTCATACGGTCCTCCAAAACAACCCACACCGGCCCCGGTACAATGTTAGAAAACGAAAAAGCTGCAGAGTAAACTCTATCACCGGGAACAGAAACAGAAAAGCTTCCACTCAGACCATCGATCTCACCACTTACAGACCACAAAACAGCATCATCAAATATGTCTAAGAACAAATAGTCCAAGTCCCAACCAATAGGCAAACTAAACTCGACTCCCTCATAAACCACCAAGCTAACATTCATCCAGCAATCGTAAGAAACACTCTCCCACTTGGAGACGTCATTAAGCTCATCCTCAGAAGCAAAGTTGTTTATGAATGCGAACCCTGAATCAACACCATCAGCCGTAGCGTTCCAAACAAAATAAACCGTTTCACTCGTCACATTCGTATATACAACTATGAAGAAATAACCCTCGTATGTGTCACTCAAATTCAGGGTTATTGGAGTCTCATTTAGAAGTGTTACCCATCCCGGCGAGGAAGGAATACTTGATTCCGGGTAAACCTTCTCGGCTATAGTTACGTTTGGTACAGGTGAACCACTCCGCTCCGTGGCGTTTCTTAACTGAACAATAAGAGGAATGCTACTGTTTGTGCTGTTTTTCCAAATGTGGAGGGATACGCCGGTGAAGTTTACCTTTATACCGCCTAAGCTCGATATGTTGAAAGACATTGCCACCGACTGATTAGAGGAAGAGGAACAATTTATGAGGAGGTGGCCATCTCCCGTGAAGTCTTCTTCGAGTATTAGTGTGACTGCTCTGCTGGTGTTGAACCATGAGAAGTTTGTCCAGTAGGAGGAGAGTGAGATTTCGGGGTCTATCGAATATTCGCATGTTGTGAGGGGAAGGGCGTTTTTCTCCTGTGGAAGGAGGGAGGTAATTGCTGTTACGGGTAGTGTGCAGAGCGCTACTGCTATGACAAGTAGAGTAAGGGTTGCTGCGGCTGGTTTCTTAAGCTTCAATCGAAGTTCCCCCAAAGTTTCTGAATATAAAAGAGTTATTTCTCCTTAAAAGGTTACTCTCCATAAAAGGTCGCTCTCAGAGGTGCCTAAAAGGAAAGAGCAGTTTGAGA
>JAHAWR010000043.1:11296-11835 GCA_018383835.1 Candidatus Jordarchaeia archaeon
ACGACGGGAAGAGAGGCGTGGAGGTCTGATAATGTCCCCCCCGAAAAAAATATATTCCTTGTCATCCGAAACCTTTATCTGGAGGCGGTGTATCCTTTCTACTTGCCTTCCATAAATGCAACCCAAGATGATGCCAGCATCTTGGGTGAAGGGCATAGTGAGGTATTCCTCACGATGACTCGCCGCGCATAGGCCGCACACGTTAATTAGAAGCTCCAAATAGGACCCGGCACAAGGACGCCGCCTGGTGGATGGCTTGGCTTGGGCGCCGACGAAGGCCGTGACAAGCTGCGATAAGCCCCGGGTAGGCGCATGTAGCCGTTGATCCGGGGATCGCCGAATGGGACTTCCTGCCGGCGGTAAACCGCCGGCGCTCCGGGCACGGAGCGGGAACCCCCCGAATTGAAGCATCTAAGTAGGGGGAGGAAAAGAAACCAATAGGGATTCCCTGAGTAGGGGCGACCGAAAGGGGAGTAGGGCAAACCGAACCCGCTATGGAAACATGGCGGGGATGTGGAGTTGCAGGGCCCAGCCGCCGC
>JAHAWR010000196.1:0-1024 GCA_018383835.1 Candidatus Jordarchaeia archaeon
ATGTCTCGCAGACCCAAACCTCCTTCTCTATACTTTCGCTACCACACTTAGGGCATTTTTCACAGGTGCCCCGCCCAGTTGCTCCACACTTCTTACATGTCCAGCTATCGTGCAGCTCTTTACAGGGGGTTTTAACGTGATCAACATCTATATCGAAAACTAGGTCCGCGCCCTGCCAGCCTTTTGAATCCATGTCTTTAGCTGACGGGTTAATGTAATAGGCCGATGAGTGGTAAATGTGACGCGGAACGGTTTGGCGTAGATGCTCGACGAGATCCACTGGAGTGTGAAAAGCTTCATGTCTTTGCATGCCAGTGCCCTCAAAATAGGAGAACGCGAACTCGCGCATTGGGAAAGAACTAACGTCGATGTCCTCTGGGCTAAGCTTCCTATAGTAATCTCGGAAGAATGCTTTCCCTATTGCAGCGGGGTCGGGGCTTCTGCTCATACCTTGTCTCGCTTAGTAGCCGTGCGGTGCCGCAACGATTTCCAATAGTACTGAAGAGGGTGCTTGACGTTGCATTCAGCTACGCAGAGAGCTAAAGTTTTCATGTTATCACATTTATAGGGCGAGTACTTTTTCCTAGAACCCCTCAATCCAGCTATGTGCTCAACTTGATATCTAGCTATTTGCTCCTTAAAATCGGGCGCAGCTCTGAAGATTTCAAGTACTTCTTCTACACTCAATCCTATGCTTAACAAAAATGACGCTAGCATAAACCTTGCGCTGTGCGGTACGTTTTTCCCTGCCTTCACACCGTCCATGATAGCTTTTACACAGGGGGGTAGAGCGCTTTCCCAGTTATCGACTTCGGCTATCGCCCAGTTTTCTTTAATCTTCCTTAAATACGTGCCCCACTCTGAACTCAGCTTTTCAGCTAAAGAGTACAGGGGGTCAGGAATTTGTAACCCATCTACTTTAATTTCTTCCACTCGCCTTTCAATTAGATCTCTTAACCGTTCTTCTCCAAGTCTAACGGCCTCTGCTTTACTGACCTAAACCCAGCCCCTATCTACGATGCGG
>JAHAWR010000196.1:1116-2081 GCA_018383835.1 Candidatus Jordarchaeia archaeon
ATACCTGACTTTAATCCCTAAGCTGTTGAGAAGGTACAGCAGTTTATCTTGTTCTTCCCCGCTCAAGAAGAATCTACTTCTCCTAGCGAAGGTTGCAGCGAATCGTCTAACGAGTAAGCGATCGCCTATTAACTTTAAAATTAGCAAGCTTATCATGAAAGAAACTATTTCCTCATCACAATCTTCAGCGGGTGGCGGTATCTCGGAGTTCCTTATAGAGGCCTCGACGTATCGACTAGCTCTCTCGGTCATGCTTTTTAAAGCGCTGCTAGCTATGTCAGCTAGCGTTAACCCTAGTTCTTTTACTCGCTCTACTGCATTTGGCAAAAAGGGGTACTTACGTAGGTCTTCATTGGTTAGCAGTAGTTCGCCTCTCAAGGCTTTCTATGCCTCCAGCCTCGGAGCTAAATAGTATCTCAGAGTTCCGCCTCCAGCGATTTCAAAACTTAACGACAGAGGCTTATTCGTGGAGAACTCAACAGTCACTATTTCGCTTATCCTGTAGGCTTTACTAACGATTTCATCCAGATAATTTAAGCTATAGCTTGCCGCGGATGGTTGTTTCACATCATACTCTATAAGAGAGCCGCTCTCTGGCGAAAACTTAGCCTCTAACTCTCCTTTATCGCTTTTTGCGATGATTTTTAGTACGTTCTCCTCTCCCACAAACCTAACAGTGTCGCTTATCATTTCAGCATCCTTTAGTGAGTCCCGGAGAGTGTCTGATAACATTTTGGCAATAACATCGAACGAGACCCTAGGCGTTGGCAACTCCTCTCCTACGACATCGATTAAAGGAAGCGAGAAAACTCTCTCCGCCTTACCAGCGAGTATTACCCTAAATCTCCTTCCCTCAACCTCGAAGATTATTTTGTCGTCGGCTTTAGCCCTTCTCAGAACCTTGATAAGATCGTCAAAGTTTACTCCTATCTTAACCTGGCTCTCCTCTATTTCGTATGTATTAA
>JAHAWR010000044.1:0-2757 GCA_018383835.1 Candidatus Jordarchaeia archaeon
TGCTCAGTTTCTGGCTTCTCCTTGTATCGCAGGAAGCTAAGTTAGCAGAAATGATAGAAAAGCTTCTGAAGGGACAGAGGGGGAAAAATGAAATTCAACATTAGAAAGCTGCTGGAAAAAGCTGAAGAGGACTACGAAGCAGCTTGGATTAAGTCACGTGAGCTACTCAAAACAGAGGGAAGCTACTTTAAGCTTAGATCTCCTGGGAAAAGTAACGAAATAATGGATTTCATAGAGGAAGTAAGAAAGACTCTAGTGGAAATGGGATTTGAAGAGGTGATCTTACCCGTAATCGTCGATGAAGGTGAGGTGCGTAAGGAGTACGGTCCAGAGGCCACCATTATTCTGGATAGAGTGTTTTACTTGGCAGGGCTGCCTAGACCCGATGTGGGGCTAAGCAAAGATGACATTGAGAAAATTAAAGAATTAGTTCCTTCGTTCAACAATTTTGAGAAACTGAAGGGAATCTTCAGAAGGTATAAAAAGAGAGAGATAGAGGCGGATGACCTAGTTGAAACAATGGTTAAAGAGCTTGGGCTACGCGAGGAGGATGCTACAAAGATAATAGATACTGTTTTCCGCGAGTTCAAGGAGCTTACCCCCATCCCGTCAACTCTCACCCTCAGGTCGCATATGACGGCGCTTTGGTTCCCGGTTCTCAGCGCAGTTTACAGGTACAAGTGGAGGGAGCTACCAGTTCAACTTTTCACTGTGGGGCAGAAGTTTAGAAGAGAACAGAAAATCGACCCAACCCACCTTTACAGTTCATATACTGCTTCGTTCGTGATAATGACTGAAGAGATAAGCTTGGAGGACGGCAAGAAAATTGTTCAGGAATTCCTCAGGAAAATTGGCTTCCTAGAAGCGAGGTTTAAGCTTAAAACGGCGACTTCGAAGTACTATGCTCCCCAAACGGAGTTTGAGGTCTTCATACAGCACCCGGAGACCAAGGAGTGGATAGAAGTAGGGGACTGCGGCTTTTACTCTCCTGTAAGCCTTGCAAAGTACGATATAGAGGTTCCCGTGTTTAACGCGGGTTTTGGCATCGAGAGGTTTGTCATGATAAAAACTGGGGAGACTGATGTGCGGCGGCTAACATATCCTTACTTCTATAGAAGGGAACTCTATTCCGACGACGAGATAGCTGATGGCATATACTACGCGGAGAAGCCAGAAACTGAGCTAGGAGAGGAAATAATGGAGGCAATAATCAAAGTAGCTGAGGTACACAAGGATGCTGATGCACCCTGCAAGTTTATCGCTTGGAGCGGGAAAATTGACGGAGGAGAACTAACTGTGTCGGTGTTCGAGGACGAGGAGGGAGTTAAGCTGCTCGGCCCAGCAGCCCTAAACGTGATATGTGTTTACGATGGAAACGTCCTAGGGCTTCTACCATCCGAGGCGAAAGGGGTTGTAACCAAGTTGAGGTACTTGGACGGCGTGGCAGCGCTTTTTGCCAGAAAGATCGAGAAAGAGATTTTAGAAGAAGGAAAGTGTGAAGTCAGCATGAAAGTGAAAATGGCGAAGAAGCCTTCAGATGTCAACATAGGTTTAAGTGAACGAGTTAGACGCTACATTTCCTCGAAAAACAAAAAAATAGATGTCAGAGGACCGGTATTCATAAGCTTGGCGGCTTTGTTGAAAAAATAAGGGTGTAAGTGATTTGAACGAGGAGTTATGGTTTACACTATTTGAGATAGCGTTAATGGGTGGGTATGAGGGGGCAGTTGATGTCTCGTCGACGCGCCTCGCAGACCGGCTCAAGGTTAGCCAGCAAACCGCCGCAAGAAGGCTCCAAGACTTAGAAAAGGAGGGCCTCATAATTAGAGAGATAACAGCTAAGGGGCAGAACGTTAGAATAACTAAGGAGGGCGTGAAGAGGCTTTGGAAGGTATATGTTGGACTTAAAAAGATCTTCGAGGAAAAGCCCCAAACGGTCAGGATAAGGGGGGAGATATTTAGCGGGATGGGAGAAGGAAGGTACTACGTGTCCGTTGAGGGATATAGGAGGTGTTTTGAGGAGAAGTTAGGGTTCACACCTTACCCAGGAACCTTAAACTTGAAGTTAAAGTCGTACCACGATGTGCAGACTAGAAAGCTGCTGGAAGCTTACCCGGGGATTATTATAGAGGAGTTTGAGGAGGGGGGACGCACTTTCGGCAGGGTTAAGTGCTTTAAGGCCCTAATTGAGGGTAAGATCGAGGGAAGTGTCCTGCTAATCAACAGGACACACTACGGTGAAGACGTGATAGAAGTTATCTCTCCAGTGTTCCTTAGGGAGACGCTTAACCTAAAAGATGGGGAAAACGTAACCGTCTACGTAATCCTCGAGTAGCTGGCCGGGGGGCGAGATCCTGAAGAAAGTGATGGTCTTCGGAACATTTGACATATTGCACACCGGTCACCTGAAGTTCCTTGAAGAGGCAAAGAGGCTCGGAGGTGAGGGTGCAAAGCTTATTGTGGTGATAGCCAGAGACTCCACGGTACACAAAGTGCGAGGGCGGCCTCCAATATTTAGTGAGGAAGATAGAAGAAGACTAATAGAAGGATTAAAGCCGGTTGACGAGGCTATTTTAGGTTATGAAGGGGAGGATATGCTTAAAATAATTGAGGAAGAAAAGCCTAACATCATAGTACTCGGTTATGACCAGAGGAAGGACACAGAACAGTTCGTAGAGGAGCTAAGGAGCAGAGGTATCGATGCCGAGGTTCACCGACTCCCTAAATACGGAGAGCTGAACAGCTCAAGTATAATAC
>JAHAWR010000044.1:2781-11578 GCA_018383835.1 Candidatus Jordarchaeia archaeon
AGAGGTGGGGTGGACAGGAAAGTTAAGGGATCGAAGAGGGGGCAGCTGCTAGAAGACGAAGCGCCTCTGCTTCTTTAAAGTGGAGCTTTCCTGTAACGATCAAAATATGGGGAGGGGGCCCAAAATCGTAGAAAAGGAGGTTTCGAGGAAAATCCGCCTTGATCATGGGTTTTTCGGATCCTACTCTCGCCGCGCCTACCATCAGAGTTTTCTCCAAGAGGGGGTCTTGGGGGGCTAATTTACGCTCTAATTCGAGTAGGATTGCTACTCCTTCGTTAACAGTCATGAAGCGTTCTTCTTCAGCTTTAACATCAAGGAAAACTAAAGTATGTAATCCGCGCTCTATGTTCTCCCTCACAACGAAGTAGGGTGTCTCGGGGAAGTATTTTTCCTCAGGGAAAGGTACTGTCACGGCTCTACCAAACTTATAGTTTTCTAACCCACACATGCTCGGGGCAGCTGAGTAAATAGATACGCCATGTATCACGCGAGTTTTCACTCCAAGCTTTTCAGCTTCAAGTCTGAGGGCGACGTGCGTCGTAGCCACCATAGGGTCTCCAGGGACGAGAAGAACCACACGCCTTTTTCTCGCGCAAGAGAGTATTTCAGCCGCGTTCTCTTCCACGTCTCTCCTAGTAAGAATGCGAACGTCCTTACCGACTAGGGCCTCTAAGGCATCCTTAGTTAACCCTCCCATGACGCTCGTGTAGGTTTCAAGATACACGTCATCTGCAGAGCGTGCGGCTTCCAGCCCTTTGAGAGTTATATCCCTGACGTCCCACAGGCCTAGGCCGACGAAGATAAGTTCCCCCAAAGAAAAACCTCCCAATTGGAGCTCACGTCCTAATTTTGTCCGGCTTGAAGATGCCCTTCTCAGTAACTATTAATGTGACATATTTTGCAGGAGTCACGTCGAATGCAGGATTTTTTGCTCTAACGTCTGGATGTATCCTAACGCGGGCGGTTTCTCCCAACTCGGGATTATACCCCTTCACATGTGTGACTTCCTCCGGGAAGCGCTCTTCAACCTTTAAAGATGAGCTTGAAGAATCAAGGGTGGTGGTGGGTGCCGCAACTATGAAGGGAACCCCGTTTTCGTGCGCTGCAACTGCAAGCATATATGTTCCTATTTTGTTTATCACATCTCCGTTTGGAAGAATGCGGTCTGCCCCAACTAGGACAACGTCAATTTCCCCCCTCTGAAGATAGTAGCCAGCAGCAGCATCAACTATTAAGCAGTGGGGGACACCCTCTTGAGTTAGCTCCCAGCTGGTGAGTCTGCCTTGCAGCCAAGGACGAGTCTCTGTGACATAAACGAAGATATTTTTCCCTTGAGTGTGAGCGAAGCGAACTATGCTAAGTGCAGTTCCGTAATCCACCGTTCCCAGCGCGCCCGGATTACAGTGAACTAGGATCCTTGCACCTTCAGATATTAGGCTGCTCCCCAGCTCACCTATTTTCCTGCAAGCTTCAACATTTTCTTGGGCGATTCTTCTCGCTTCATGGAGAACTGCTTGAGCAATGAGTTTTGAGGAGTACAGGCCCTCGCACGTCTCCAGGACGCGGGTGACCATATTTTTCATATCTACAGCTGTCGGTCTTGTGGCAAGAAAGCGAGCGGCCACCTTACTAAGGAGGGCTTTCAATTCATCCGGAGGGAGGGAGCAGTTTTGAATGGCTGCTTGAGCTAAACCGTAACATGCGGTCACTCCTATGGCTGGTGCACCTCTGACCTTCATCGTCATTATGGCTTCAGCAACCTCCTCCACGTTTCTCGCCCTGTGTATTGAAAATTCAAACGGGAGTGTCGTCTGGTCTATCATACACACTACGTCTTCTTCCATCCAGACTGTTTGGTATTCTTTTACCTCACCGCCAACTTTAACCTTCATAGTTCACCATCCCGCAAAGGAAGGCACCTAGCAGACGCCAAAAGGCCTCTACTCCAATTTTAACGATGATCTTGTATACTAAAAATTTCATGGGTGTGGGGTCACTTCTTATACGCGGAAATTAAGTCGATCTTGGTGATTATACCCACTATTTCCCCCTTATCCATGACCAGAACGGCGGGGTTTCCGCTTATTATAAGATGGCGTACTACATCCACGCTCGTAGACGGATTCACGGTGGGGAAGCTCTCCTCCATAATTTCTTTAACTACCTTATCGAAGACGGCTTCACCTTCTGAGAGATATTTCATTATGGTGCCTTCGCTTACACTGCCAACCAAGCGCCCCCTATCTACGACTGGCAACTGCGATATGCTGTTTTTCTCCATGAGGCTGATAGCTTTCCTAACTGTTTCATTGGCGGAGACCGATATGACTGGAGAGAACATTATGTCCTTAGCACAAACCTTATCTTTTTCAAACTCGCTCAGCGCGTTAACTATTTTTTTAAGCGTCGACAGACGGGGATCCACAGAGCCAGACTCTATCCTAGCGATTAATGATTGGCATACGCCAGCCATTCTTGCCAACTCCTCCTGCGTAACACCCAGACGCCTCCTCGCCCGCTTAAGATCCTCTGGCGAAGGAATGTAAAACATCAGCACCACCTTTTTTAAAAAAAGAATAAATGCTCCTTTCCCTACATCAACTAAATAGATGAAAGTTTGCTTTTAATTTTTTCATGGGAGTTATTTGTTTTAAACTGGAAGGAAATTTATAGGAAATTTGAGTCGTTAACGTTGAGGACGCAACACCTCGGAAGGGTTGCAGTGTGGAGAAAAGATGCGAAATCTTGTGCAGCGGAGTGGTTCAAGGAGTTGGCATGCGCCCCTTCGTGTACCGAATAGCGGTCAAAAACAACCTTGTAGGCTACGTCCTTAACTTAGGAGATGCAGGAGTAAAAATAGTGGTTGAAGGAGAAGAAAGAAACATTAGAAAGTTTATGAGAGAGCTTAGAGAAAAGAAGCCGCCACTAGCAAGGTTCGAAAAGATAAAAGTAAAGTGGGGGAGGGCCTGCGGGGAATTCAAAACATTCACTATAGAAAAAAGCAGCGACGAAAGAGTGCTTGAAAGCTCCTACATACCTCCAGATGTGGCGATCTGCGACAACTGCATACGGGACATGCTGAATCCCGATGACAGGCACTACAGGTACGCGTTTACGTGCTGCGCTGACTGTGGCCCAAGATACACTTCAATAATGGGATTACCCTACGATAGAGAGTTAACCACGATGCGAAATTTCCCCCTCTGCCCCTACTGCATGGAGGAGTATGCGAACCCGATGGATAGAAGATACCACGCTCAAGGAATATGCTGCCCCCTCTGTGGCCCAAAAATCACGCTCCACGCGAGAGGTGGCGAACCCATAAGCTGCATGGATCCCATAGCGGAGGCAGCTAAACTGATAAACGAAGGAGCCATAGTGGCCGTGAAAGGGATAGGGGGAAGTCATCTAGTGGCGCTCACGACAGATGACGAGTGTGTACTTAAGTTAAGGCAGAGGAAGAGAGACAGGAAGTACAAGCCCTTCGCCGTCATGTCTCTGAGCCTCGACGAAGTAAGGAAGTACGCGGAGGTCAGCCAAAGGGAGGAGGAGGTTCTGACATCCTTTAGGCGCCCCATAGTGCTACTCAGGAAGAAAGATGACTTTCCACTTTCTGAATGGATTAGTCCTGGACTACACAACATAGGCGTAATGCTCCCATACTCGGGATTACACATCCTCTTGCTACAGGAGGTCGTAGATCCTGCAGTCATAATGACAAGCGGCAACATATCAGGGAAGCCCATAGCTGCAAGCAACGAGGAAATCATCACACAACTCAGTAGCCTAGCAGACTACTTCTTGCTCCACAACAGAGTGATATACCAGAGGTGTGACGACTCCGTCGTAAAAGTAGTGGACGGAAAAACCAAACTGATACGTAGGTCTAGAGGCTACGTGCCGGAACCTATAGAAACACGTATCCCATATAAGGGAAGCGGCATACTGGCAGTTGGATCAGAACTAACAGTAACTGTAGCCGTCATGAAACGGAACAAGTGCTACGTCAGTCAACACATAGGCGACGTTTCAGGCGACCTTGACATGGTGGAGTTCCACGAAAGCGTCGTAATCCACTTGCTAAAGCTTCTGAACGTAAAGCCTGAAGCCATAGCATGTGACCTGCATCCCCGATTCGTGACGACCAGAATCGCAGAGGAGTACGCTGAAAGGTGGCAGGTTCCTGTTGTAAGGGTTCAGCATCATCACGCTCACGCAACTGCATTAAAGGCGGAGCACAACATAAACGAGCCCATAGTCTGCATAGCAAGCGACGGCGTCGGCTACGGGCCAGATGGAACAATATGGGGTGGAGAAATTTTGCTATCAGACTACTCGTCAAGTGAAAGACTTGGACACCTTGCCCCCCAAATCATGCCTGGAGGCGACCAAGCAACCAAGTATCCCATGAGGATGGCGGCGTCAATTCTTAGCCGTATCCTATCAAATAGCGAACTGAGAGAGATTCTCACATCAAGGTACATTGACGGGTTCAAGTATGGAGAAAGAGAGGTGGAATTTGTCCTGAAGATGACAAGGGAAGCTAGGGGACCAATCACAACTAGCACAGGACGCGTCCTAGATGCCATAGCGGCCCTGCTGAGAATCTGCATGGAGAAAACATATCAAGGAGAGCCGGCGATGAGGCTGGAGGCTGCAGCCGCAAGGGGCAAGCCAACCATAAAAATAGAGCCTAAAGTCTATCGTTCAAATGGACAATACGTACTGGATACATCTCAAATACTCTTCGAAGTACTACAAGCATCAGAAAAAGAGAGAGTCGAAAACCTAGCGGCGTCCGCCCAGCACGCTGTAGCGATAGGACTAGCGGATATCGCGGTGAACGTGGCGCAGGATGAAGGGGTTAAATTTGTGGGGTTTACAGGGGGCGTGGCATACAACGAAGCCATAACAAGAACTATAAGGGAATACGTCAAAGGAAGTGGGCTAGTTTTCATAGAGCACTCAGTTACACCTCCGGGCGATGCTGGAGTAAGCATAGGGCAGGTGATAACAGCAGCGTGCAGACTATTAAGTTAAATGCCGCTGACCATCATAAACGGTTTGGCGTACTCCTCGACCAGCCGGATCAACTGCTCCTCTAGTTTTTTAAGGTAAGGGCTGTGTTCCCCGTACTCTAACCCCATTCTCTCACGGTAACTTGAGACAAGGTTTGAAAGCTCAAGGTAGGGCGCCAGGTTTGGAGAGTCCAGTAGCCCAACGTACCCTAGGAGAATTAACGTGTAAATGGATCTCAGAACATTCCTGCAGGCCTGCCCGAGCACACGTCTGAAGGCACCTTTCGTGACGCCACGTACAAGGCGAGGCCTTCGCCGCCCTCTTGCATTTCTAGAAGACCTCAGAAGGCCCTTGAGGGAGTACTGGGTTTCCCTTCCAGCATTCTCGTCCAGAAGGAAATGGATGATTAGTGTTTCGAACTGTATTCGGGTGAGGTTGGAGGATGCTAAGAGGCGTGAAACAAGGGGGTCGCTGAGAATGCGATGCAAAGAACTCTCTAACTCGCTTAGTTCGATGCCAGCCTCGTCCAACTCTTAGCCACCCTCAACCTTCGACTTGCCAAGTGCAGCGTACTGCTCCTCCAAAAGCTGGAATAACCCGAGCTCCTTCAGCTCTGACTCGTCAAACACTGCCTTCATCCTCTCAAGTATTGCGAGCCTGCAGAAGACCGTTGCCCCGCGTTCCCCAAATCTCCTCTTAAGCAAGGAGATGAAGCTACTAGGCAACCTCACATTGAAGTTTTGGTCCAGTCTGGTCTTAGGATCTTTCCTGATGTAAATGATTTTCTCCACTACTTGGACGGGTAAAGATGCCTTTCCTCTCTCATCCACACTTAAAGATAAGGAGGCCACTGCCGAACCAGTTACGGCGCCTCCCTCACGACTTAAATCCTCAATGGGCTGCGGAGGCAGCCCATATCGTTCCTGCTCCTTAACCTTCTTCGCTATATCAACTAGCCGCGTCATTCTCCCACCAACATCGATACGTGATATCGATATCTGAAAATGATGTCGGACTACTCGGGAACCTCCTCAATGCACGGTAAAGCGTCCACTAGGGCTCCATCAATCACTGGGCTTCCACCGTCCTTGAACCGGTTAGCGGCAACGAATACTGCTTGATTACAAAGCATGCGAAGGTCACGCCCCACACCCACTGACTTCCGCCTCAGGGCTGGGATCGCGTCCTCAGTGAATGGGTGTATTTCGAAGGACGACTCGTCGAACTCCTTGAGGCGGCCACTAGCCCAGTATAGCCTCCTGCCAATAAACTCCCTGACGCCCCGCTCGTCCAATGGTTCAAGCTCAATCTCCCAACACCTGTCGTAGAGGTGAGGGACGCCTTCCCTGAGACCTATGGCATGAGTCTTCGTACCTGTTAAGACGAGCATACATATCATCTGGTCTTCATCGCCTTCCTCCGCGATCCGCCTAATCGCCTCAATCTCTCCCTCGTTAAGTTTCACCTTCTTAAGCTTAAGGAAGCGCTTGAACTCGTCCTCCTCCTCGATCATGAACCTCTTGGCGTCCTTCAATGTTAAGTCGCCGACCTCCTTAATCTTAATGAAAACCTCGACATCATTCTCGCGTAAATCATCTATGAATATCAATGTAAGATATCCGGTCAAAAGATATCGAAGCATGATATCATACTTGACTAGCATGTAAATGTCTTCAGCGTTAGCTGAGCGAGGATAGGGAATCTTAAGCTTCTTCGCCAAGACCTCAGCCATCTGCCTCACGTAAAGCTTACTCTGAGACACCATCACAGGATAAAAGCGATACTCCGGGTTATCCTGCCTAGAAAGCTCTAGTAGATCCCCGTAAATCAACTCGAGAAGCGTCGTCTTACCCATACCTGGAAATTTACTGGTTATCAAGATGTGCCGCTCCCTAGCCTTAATGTAATCATCGATCTCCACTATCACATCATGAGAGGCCACGAAGAGTTCAGGGTCACTAAGGCGGACGCTTGAAAACGGATTCCATCTCCACCCGAAGAGAGAGTAGTACGCGTTCCTAACCTCAGCCACAGAAGGGTAAATACGGCCAACAGCGCCTACGCGCTCCATGCAATCACCCCGATATCCGATAGCGAAACCCGAAAAAGATAGCAGAATTCCAATATCAATAGCAGGAAATGATGCATGAAAGCAAAGGAGAAAAAGCATTGTAACACCTCAGAAATACAAAGGTAATACGAGGGGGAAGAGCCGGGCAGCTGAGGGCAACACAAGCTGAGGCTCTAGATCACACCAAGTAGAAACCAGAGGGGAGGAGGGTTTACAAAAAAGTATACCAGCAAGGTTCAGGGAAAAAGAGAGACGTTAAACGAAAAAGATAAATGCCAGAAACATGAGGGCAATACGTTGAAAATATAAAGAGAATACGTGAGGCCCAGATTTTTTGGAACATGTGTTCTAACACTACGATTTCTTACCATCTTTAAGCGAAGCGTAAGAGTTAAGGAGGTCCACCCAAGACTTAAGGAACCCCTTAGCGAAACCTGCCCTATCAGGGAGGTTCGCGGAGAAAACTTGGCCCAGAGATTCTAGATATTTTGCGTACCGCCTAGCATCTTCGGCCGAAATGCCATTCATAAGCGTGACTATCAGGGAAATCTGGTTAAGCTTTTCAAGTCCTGCAAGCCAACCTTGCCAGGCGAGTTCAACCCACTTGTCCTTAAACTGTGACTCCTCTAAGACAGTCTTAACAATCTCGAGAGCCTTTTTGTGGTCACCTTCAACCAGAGCCTTCGCAAACTCCTCGACTGTGCTCAAATCGACCACCTGACTCACATAGAAATTGCAAGAACGCAGTTAATTAATGTTTCTAGCATGTAAATGGCGATAGTAGCCATCGAAATTTGATATCAGCATCAGATATCACACAAAGTGTTGCACTCGACCCTTAGACAAAAGTGAGAGTCAACGGACACCCCTTCATTTCTACTGTAACAAGTAAGCTGAAATGACAGCTGGATCTAGTTAAGTTTCAATTAACTCTCAAAAAACTTATATATTCAAATTTCCCTCTTCTTTGGGGGAGAGTTTTACCTTTAATGTTTAATTATTAAACTTCCAATGAGTTTCACTTCCTCCAGTTGAAATGATGGGGTGTGTGGCCTAAGCTCTTAGAACACATGTTCTAAATTTCCTCCTCTACAACAACAAAAACCCGGCATTTGACAATATCCTGGTATTTCCTAAAGAAAGAGTTAAAGGTTTTCACATGCTCATCTTGGACCAATATCGCGCTATCTCCTGCTCTTTCGCAATTGTAAATGTCCACAAGGCCCAGCTTCTGCCTTCTCAGTGTTTCCCCGTTCTTGTTTTTCCAAGTATACGTGTAGCCGAAAAGCTCTTTGAAGAACTTCACTCTGCGCGGCTCATTTGAGAGTCCTGCCTTAACATCGTAGACGTATATCCTCAAAGGCTTCCCCCATGTATTGCATGCCTCCCATTTTTTTAAAGTAGGCTTGTATTTTCGGCGTCTTTCTCAGCTTAACATGTTAACGCTGTGTTAACGTGATCGTTTTTGGTATGTTTACCCTTCATTTTTGCCGTAAATAAAGCAAAATTACTTCATTCAAAATTAACCCCTTTATTTCAACTGCAACAAAAATCTCAGACATTTTCTCTTCAATTTTGACGTTAACACCTTTTGTTAACATTTGTTTGGAAAAAACAATGGAAAAATCGTATTTTAGGTTTTTTTCTCATATATTTTTCTTTTTTCTTGTTAATATTGTTTTAACGTCTCTCTTTTTCCCTGAACCT
>JAHAWR010000199.1 GCA_018383835.1 Candidatus Jordarchaeia archaeon
TGATAGAGACGTTGTCGCAGTTTTGAATCTTTGGGTGTGGGGAGCCGGGTTCCCCCCGAAAGCCCTCGACGAGCCCGAGAGGGAAGAGCTAAGTAGGAATGAAAATAGCAAATACCTACATATCCATACTTAGCTCAGAACCCGATTTCAGCTTGTGTATTACTATCTTTGTTAGGCGGATACTTAAGAGGGGGGCTGAATGTGTTGAAGGTGGCGGTTCATGGGTCAGACTGTGACGGCATAATATCCGCCGCACTGGTTCTTCTGAAGCACCCTGACGCGGAAATCTTTTTCCTAAACAATCCCCGAGACGCCGACCTCATTGGGGAATTGCTGAACTTTGTGGTTGACCTACCTAAAACGCCTAACTGCAAGGTTAACATAGACCATCACGAGAGCAACTACCGCCGCCTAGCTGAGGAGGGGCGCCTAACAGATAAAGACCTGGTTTCTCCGTCAGCCCCTGCTGCCGCCAAGCTGGTCGCCGAATACTTCAACCTTAAGGGTGGCGTCGCCGACGAGCTTGTCGAAATGGCTGTGGCGGCGGACACGGGAAAGCACACCGAGAAAACGCTGAAGCTTGATAGGGTGATAAAGCTCCTCCACAACGACGACGAGGGAAGAAGGAGGCTCGCCAAGCTTCTAGCAGAGAAAGGGGCAGCCTTCATCGAGGACGAGTGGTTCATGGAGCAGTACGCGAAGCTGGGGGGCATCGAGGAGCTGGAGGAATGGCTTGAAAAGGTGGTGGACTCCCTAGGAGACGTCAGAGGAGCGTTCATACTGGTTGACGAAGTGGGCGCCGTCCCCCATTATGCTGCAAAGGACATAGCTTATAAGTTACTCGCCAAGGGTTGCAACACTGTGGTCGCAGTTTACGCAAGCCCCGACAGTCCGGGAAAAGTTAAGGCATCCATAAGAGTCGGGGAGAAGAGTGACATTGATGCCAGGGTGATAGCGGAGCAGCTCGGCGGAGGAGGACACGTAAAGGCTGCAGGCGTAACACTTGAGGAAAAGGATATTCTACTCCTCCTCCGCTACCTTGCAGAGCGCTCGCCAAGCCGTACAGTGACTTACCTGAGACTTCAGCCGTAGTTAGCAGTTTCCAAGTATGAAGGTTTAAATAATTGTGAGTATAGATAAGTTACTAATGAGTGAAAGACTCTACACGCTTAAAGAAGCCAAGAAGCTCCCTTGAAGCCACCACATGGACGACCCAGCAGTGGGATAGGCAAGGGAAGATAAGATGCGTTAGAACTATTGGGGGGAGCTTGCCAACGATCCAATAACCATTGTCTCACACTTCGCTGGAAAACTCTACGATGAAGAGTAATAGGTAAGGAGGTTGTTAGCGGTGTCAGAGTGCTCGTATCAAGTTAGATCCTACAAAGTAAAGCACAACTACGACGTTAAATGGTTCTTAGAAACTTACAGGTAGCTATTGCAAAGAGCAATCGACGAGACCTGGAAAAACATAACTTGGAAGGAGAAGGTCACCAAGAGGAAAAGGTTGATCCCGATAATTCCGAAGAGCAGCGAATTCAAACGCAACCTAAGAAACTATTTACTTGGAGACTGGAACTTTTGCGCTCACTACGCTGACTCCGCAATCAAGCAAGCATATTCAACTAAAGTCTTGGAGAAGAAACTACTTGAAGGGAAGAAGGGCGAAAACGAAGCCAGTCGTTAAGAAGAAGTTCGTCAGAGTGAAGGAAACACTGTACTCCTACAAAAACGGTAAGATCAAGATAAGCATTAGGCCATTCGAGGAGCACTTGGTTTTCGACATCTCAAAGGCTTGGTTCTGGAGTAGGGCTAAGGGGGAGATGGGGGAGCTAATCCTCAACGAGAAGTTCCCAACCATTACTTAGGTTTAAGCAAAGAGTTGAGGAAAGAGGAGTGATTGCATGGGACTGCAACGAGAAGAGTTTAGATGGCTTCAACCCAGAAATAGGATGGGTAAGAGTCGATCTTAGAAGGATCTTTC
>JAHAWR010000045.1:0-573 GCA_018383835.1 Candidatus Jordarchaeia archaeon
ACACTATTTCCCTTCGAAAAATGTAGCGGGCAAGATCAACATCATGTATGGCTGTGTCATTAATCACTCCTACGTCCTCTACACGGTCAGGCCAGAATGGTCCAACCCTTCTGGAAATCGTAACAACGGGGTTGCCTATAATGCCGTCCTCCAGCACTTTAATTACCCTTGAAACACCCGGATTAAACCTCTCAATGAACCCAACCATAAGGAATACGCCTTGTTCCTCTACGTACTCTATAAGCTTAAGAGCCTCCTCTATGTTGCTCGTCATAGGTTTTTCGACAAAAACGTGCTTGCCAGATAGAATACTTTTGGCTGCCAATTCGAAGTGAGTTGAAGTTGGCGTGCATATGCTTACAGCATCAATATCCTCGCGCTTAAGAAGACTGTCAACATCCACGTACCAGTTAACTCCGTATTCTTCTCCAACCTTGCGAGCATTTTCTTCTTTTACGTCACAGACGGCAACTAGCCTCGCTTTCTCAATGGACGCAAAGTTACGGGCATGCTGCCTTCCCCATGACCCAACTCCTATAACTCCAACGCCTATCACCATTAAATTATCACCAT
>JAHAWR010000045.1:588-10897 GCA_018383835.1 Candidatus Jordarchaeia archaeon
AGAATAACTTAAGCTTTTCTTTGCCTTTTCACTTGTTCGATCTCTTTAAGGGTCTCGATCTCGTCTGATGTAAGCTCCTCTGCCAGCTTAGACTTAAACTTCTCTATATGACTCAGAGGCATGCTCGTATAAAGTATGTCCCCCTCATTAATTTGCCTCCCAACAATAGGCCCCCTAATTGATACCGCAACTTGCTCTCCCCTTCGCGCGTGCGCCTTCGCCTCTCCTTTATCCTGTATTTGAAGTATCTCCCCAACCTCCTGTCCGTCCGCCTTCATTAAAGGATACCTTGGTCTAATCTCCCCCGAGAGAATCTCCACACCAACGATGGCAGGCTTGCTGTGCCTAAAAACATACCCGGGAAGTATCTTTATCTTTGCGGGCTTAACTAAGCCCTCGATGGCTTGCCTCCTCATTTCCTCCCGTTTTTCCGAGACCCACTCACTATATTTCTCAAAAATCCTGTAAATTATCTTCTCTTCGAAGATCTTAATGCCGCTTTTCTGCGCCTCCTCCTCTGCGTCAGGTAAAATTTTAACATTAAAAGCTAGGATGACTGCTTGAAGAGGATCCTTTTCAGCTACGGCGGTCGCCTCCACTACGTCTCTTTTAGCCACATCACCTATATCTGCCACCCTAACCGCTACTCCCCTCTCCTTGAGAAAGTTCACCAGCGCCTCCAGGGATCCAAGCGTGTCTGCTTTGACCACAACCCCCACGCGATCCCCCTTTATGGTAATGCTCTCCACCTCCTGCTGCACTTCCAGCTCAACATCCTTCACCCTCTCTTCATCGCGTACAGCTCTTAATGGAGCCCCAGCTACAACCTTCTCAAGATAAGGCGCTGCGATTTTTACACCAGCCGCAGCAGCCACTTCACTTACCGAGTCAAACCTTTCTCTCGGATCCCTCATTTCATCTAGCGGCTTGGGTTGCAGCAAAGCCCTAATCCGCGTCACGACAGCCCCATCAAGCCCCCCTATCACCAAAAGGTCATCCTTGCGAAGAACTCCATCGTAAAGTATCACATCTATTGTTGTGCCAAGACCTGGCTCCTCCTTAACTTCCAAAACGACCCCTTTACCCTCCCCCTCAGAGACAGTTAACTTCTTCTTCATGTACTGCTGAGTTAACCCGGCAAGTACGACCATTAACTCTGCAATCCCCTCTTTCGTCTTAGCGCTCGTAGGAACTATAGCAACCGTTTTGGTGAAATCACGCACCCTGTCAAATCTTTCAGAGTTGAAACCACAAGCAGAAAGATCCCCGACCAATTCATATGTCTTCTCGTCTAATGCTCGCCTGACATATTCATCCTGCAACTCGATAGCCCTAAGAATAGACTTAGAGCCTGAGAGGCGCCAGCCGGGGATCAAGTCCACCTTGTTCGCGGCAACTAAGAATGGAACACGCCTACTCCTCAACAAGTTAATACACTCATATGTTTGCGTCTGAAAGCCACGCATGATATCAACGACTAATATAGCAATGTCCGCGATAGCTCCCCCTCGCGCTCGAAGATTGAAAAAAGCCTCATGCCCAGGTGTATCTAAAACAAGCACACCGGGTATAGTAAGCTTCACATTAAACTTCTCAACTAAGTCTTCAGCAAAAGACATTATAACATCTGCAGGTAGAAAGGAAGCTCCTATGTGCTGGGTGATCCCACCCGCCTCCTTTGCCTGAACAGCTGTCCCTCTAATAGCATCCAGCAACAGCGTTTAGCCCATAGCACGAAGCCGTGCTATGTTTTGCCATGGTCAATGTGCCCTAAAACAACAGCAATAGGTGATCGCAACCTCATAATCCATCACCTCACCCTCAGAAGGTATAAAACCATTTTGCCGAATCCCTCAGAACTCTGCAGCCCCCTTATCAACTGAAATAAGGTCATCGGTCAACGGGCTCAAAATTTACTCACTAAAACCATTCCAGCTTACCCTTATATTTTCATCCATATTTCTCTGTCTATGCAGCCTCTTTTAGACTTAAATTTCACGAAAAGTATTCTTCCTCTTCTCCCTCGGTACACGCACTCTAGGTGCCCGCTTTCATCCAACCTAAGTAAGCATCAAAAAATTTATTATGTCAGCATTCAAATTCCTTTTATAGCTGCGGGCCGCTAGCTTAGCTAGGTAGATGATGCAGCCTACAGCGCCGGGCTCTTAACCCGGTGGTCGTGGGTGAGCTTCGGATTTAGCCGTGCTCCACGATTTCGAATCCCACGCGGCCCGCCACAGCTCTTTCTTGAAGTGGTCTTTGGAGTGTTGCTCATGAGACGCCTTTCATTCTGTATTGCTACTTGTTCCTTAGTTGCTGAGCGTGTTCGCCGCCTTTTAGCAGAATTCGGTACTTTAGATCGTGAGCTTAAAGTTGAGAGAATTAGTGTTGATGCCCTCCCCGGTTTATTGGGTATCTGCTCGGAGTTAGTTCTTTTCCCTCTTGTCCGTCCCCTTTCTAGGTTAGAATTAGAACAGCTGAAGGGCGTAGCTGGCTTTCTTCATTTTTGCTCTCACTCTTTCATGGTGAGAGAACATATGGTTAACATTACTAAGTTGCTTAAGGGAGTGTTGCCCGAGAGGTTTTTCAAGTTTATTCCTCGCTCTTTTGATATTGTAGGCGACATAGCCATTTTAGAGTTAAACCCGGAGGTCTGGGGTTTTAGGGATGTGATTGGTGAGGCGATTTTAAAGGTGAACCGTCACGTGAAAGCTGTTTTTGCCAAGGGGGGGCGTGTGGACGGGATTTACAGGGTTAGGCGTTTAGTTCATGTTGCTGGCGAGAAACGAACATTAACTTTTCACAGGGAGAATGGTTGTATTTTTAAGGTTGATGTTGCTAGTGCCTATTTTAGCCCTCGCCTGTCAGGGGAGCGTGTCAGAGTAGCTAACCAAGTTAAACCTGGGGAAACTGTTGTTGACCTGTTTGCTGGAGTAGGTCCATTCGCCATTCTGATAGCAAAGAGGAGGGGGGGAATAGTGCATGCCATAGACATTAATCCCTATGCCTTTCAGCTTCTCGAGGAAAACATTAAACTTAACAAAGTGTCCAGCTTAGTTCATCCTTACTTGGGAGACTGCAGAGAAGTGGTTAATACTCATTTGAGGCGATTAGCCGACCACGTAATAATGAACCTTCCCAGTTTAGCATATGAATTCATCGACGTTGCGTGTTTAGCTCTAAGAGAGAGTGGTGGCATCATACACTACTACCAGTTTGGTAGAGGGGAAACCGCGTGCAACGATGTCGTTGAGCTATTTAAGAGTCGTCTCAGTGAATCGGGCGTTGCTCTCGTAAAAATTCTGAATGTTAAGCGGGTTCGCTCTACGTCTCCCAGAGAATGGCAGGTGGCCGTAGACGCGCTGGTTGCTCCTTAGGATGACATGCGTGTCCGTCTTCTCTCTGCTATAAGTATTATTTCTACCGGTTGTGGCTTTTTAAGCTGCTCCACTATTCGTCTATCTAAGTCTGCCGCTGCCTTGTCCGCCATGATCATTACTGTTCTTCCACAGCAGTAATTGCTCTTCCGTACAACCAGGTCTCTGGGATGCGTGAAAGTCAAGTTTTTACTTCCAAATCCCACGACCTCCTCCTTTAGTCCTCCGCACGCTATTATCATTCGTATCATAGCGTCGTCACTCCTAGCTGCATCCTTAAATGTAGTGCTTAATGAAGCCGCTCCCTTGTTGGATGAGACCGCTATTATGCAGTCTCCTCTTGGTGTAAGCTCGTGGTCCGCGGTAACCTCTAATGTCGTTTTATGTTTTGCTGAGACATTTACATGACCCTTAGCGGTTATCTTTTCCATGGCTCTCGTCATGTAGCCCCCGCAATTTTAAAGAGACACTGTACCGTAAAAATAGGTTGTGGTAAAAGGCGAAAGGGAGAGGATGTTGCAGGTTGAACGAGTTCCTTCTGGAGAAAAAGAGAGCTCTCATAGAACGGCTGAAGGTAGGAGGCTTCGTTAAAGATGAAGCTGTGATCAGAGCATTCATGAAAGTTCCTAGAGAAGAATTTGTTCCCGATGAGTTAAGAGAATGTGCTTACGACGATCGTCCCCTCCCTATACTGGGAGGTCAAACCATATCTGCGCCACATGGAGAGCTCTATTAGCCTCTAGGCGACACATGTGCGTTCTCATGTGCGACCTCCTAAAGCTACGCGAGGGGATGAAGGTTCTCGAGGTTGGAACAGGGTCGGGGTATCATGCTGCGCTATGCGCCGAAATAGTCGCTCCTGAAGGAGGAAAACGCGGTCACGTCTATACCATAGAACGAGTAAAAGAGTTGGTTGAATTCGCCAAGCGTAACTTGGAGAAGACCGGATACGGAGACAGGGTGACTGTTATTCTAGGTGATGGCACTCTCGGATACCCCCCAGAAGCACCTTACGATGCCATACTAGTGACTGCCGCAGGCCCATCCATTCCTGAACCTCTCCTCAATCAGCTTGCACCAAACGGTTGTATGGTGATACCTGTTGGCCACTTCTACTATAATCAGGTATTAGTATTAGTGGAGAAGGATCAGGAAGGCAGAGTAAAGAGAAAGGATTATGGCCCGGTAGCGTTTGTCCCCCTTGTAGGACGTTATGGGTGGGAGCAAGCTTCTCTCGGTTAAAAAAATCTCTCTATGCTAGTTTGTGCAGCTTCTCTTCTCACCGCCTCCAGTCTGTCTAGGGCTTTAGAGACTCTTTCTTGTGAAAAGTCATGTTCGTCGCAAAGTATCTTGAATATTTTTTCCTTCCTCGGGGGATGCCAGTTTAAAGTATAGTTGCCATTCACCTCGGGCTCCAGAAAGATCCTTTCAACTTCCTCAACTGGAACCTCGAAGGTGTAACCTTTAACTTTAATTATCTCTTTAAGCGTTCCATGCTCTTTAATTAGTTTTAGAGCTGTTTTGACGCCTACGCCTTTTATTCCTTCGTTGTAATCTGTACCCAAGAGAATCCCTATTGCTACTAGCTGCTCCCGCGTTATTCCGTGTGACTTTAAGACCTCCTCTAGGCTTATCAGCTCCGGCTCAACTTTCACATACTCCTTTCTCCCAGGGATCTTCCTCCTCCCACTAATCGTTAGGTTCCTTACAAGCCGCGGCGAATCGAATAAAAGGGAGTCGTAGTCTTGGCTTGCAGTGCACCATGCATCCCCCCTCTTAACCATATATGCCGCCTGCGCCTCCCCCTCAGAGGGGGCTTGAACATACGGCACTCCAAGCGCCTCTAACAGCTCTTTACTCTCATTTAACATTTCATCTGTTATGAAGGATGCCGCCTGCGCATATTTCTTCGCTTCCTCCACTTCACCCCTCGCCAAAGCCTCTTCCCATTTTTCTTTTGCTTCTTCCCTTAGTCTTCTCCTTTCGTCCACAGTCCTCGTCTTTAGAGCTGGCGGTTTCCCGTCGAACACGTAAACTGGCTTTAATCCTTCCTCTAGGAAATTAACTGTCCTATAGAACAGACCGCTGAGGTGTGAGGTTACCCTTCCCTTCCTGTCCATAAGGCTGGTTCCATCAGGTTGCCTTATTGTTGCCAAAAATTGGTAAAGCGAGTTCATAGCATCTATGGCTACAACTTTGCCTGAAAGCTCTCTAATAGAGATCTGTCGCACAACAACTAGCTCCCTTAAATTTACACCCATGACTCCTCCCACGCAACCCCCTTTCAACCATGACTTCACTACCCAACGTAGACTAAAAACCTTTTCACCTCATTATTTTCTGTAGATGTAAAAAATGAATTATTTTTGGGGAGTAGAAGCCAAAACTGGCAATTTCGGCACATTTTTAGTCTTCTCCCACTGCGAGGAATTCCTGTCCTGGCTTTATCAATTCAACGCTTCTTTTGTTTTTTGCGATTTGGGAGACATGTATTAGTCCCTCTATTTCGAGCTGCATTAAGGCTCGATTCATGTCCTTTAAAGAAATTTCATCAAACATTTTTTGAAGTATGGTGAAAAGGTCTCTATCTATTATTAAGCCCTGTCTTTTCTTAAGGATGCTTAATATAGCGTTCTTTATTGGTATACTGTATTCCGTGTTCTGCATTTTCCGTTCCCCTCTTTAACATCAAATTCTTTATGTTATAGGTGTCTCGTTAAAAACTGGTTGCTAGAGTAACATTAGTCTGTCTCTAATTTATTTTTGTCGGGGATTTTTCAGTTTTCATCATCAGAAATCTTTATTTTCCTCAACATGTTTGAACATATTAGCAACGGGGGAGAGGCTTGATTCTCAATGGATGAGAGTTTGCTCATTTCCGCAATTATTGCGGCTCTTCTTCTTCTTATCTTAATTTTGCCTAACATTAAGATACTTAATGAATACGAGCGAGCCGTAATTTTTAGACTTGGCCGCCTTGTAGATGCTAAAGGTCCTGGAATAGTTATACTAATTCCGATAATTGATAGAGCCGTGAAAGTGGACTTAAGGGAGGCTTTCATCGAAGTAAAGGGTCAGCGTTGCATCACAAAGGATAATGCTCCAGTAGACATAGATGTCTTAATCTACTACCGAGTTGTAAGTCCTGAGGATTCAGTTATTAAAGTTAGAGACTTTCGGGGGGCCACTTTCGGAATTGCTCAAACCACACTCAGGTCAGTTATAGGCGACATAGTACTAGATGACCTTCTCGCCAAGAGAGAATACATTAACATGGTGCTTAGAGATAAGCTTGACGAGGTGACAGAGCGGTGGGGGGTTAAAGTAACATCAGTTGAACTGCGGGAGGTAATTCCACCCAAGAAAGTTCAAGACGCAATGGTGAAACAGATAGAAGCTGAAAGGGAACGCAGAGCCATGGTTACTGAAGCGGAAGGCAAACGCGAAGCCACAATAAAAGTGGCTGAGGGAAACGCACGAAGCGAGGTTCTCAAAGCTGAAGGGGAACGTGAAGCTTGGATCATGGAAGCCGAAGGAGAGAGAACTGCAATGATACTAGAGGCTGAAGGAAAAGCAGCGGCACTTGAAAGAATATTTGAAAGTGCGAGAGAGATGGATGATAACACCCTTCTTCTCTATTACCTTAAAGCACTTGAAAACATTGGGGGAAGCGACACTTCGCACTTATTCATACCCATAGATTTCAGTAGACTGGCAGCCCTTCTTTCAAGAAACTTGCAGAAGACCATAGGAGAAAATAAATAACGATGTCACAATACGCTTCTTACTTTTTCTTTGACTTCATCAAGGTCCTTAAGTTCAGTCACTATCGGAAGTTTAACATAGTTCGGCAGTCCTTTTGTTATTTCTTCTATAAGGTAAATGAGGGCTTCTTTAACCGTTAATTCTCTGGTTTCAATGCTTCCTTCAGGCATCGTGAACGAAGTCTCCTGCCACCTCTCCTTTTTATCATCTAGTGGAAAAAGAACGTAAACGTAGTCGTCCGTGTAAATAATAATTGATGGTGTAACCTCCCACGCCTTATCTAATACTTCGAGCATCTTTTTGACATATTCCTCCTTTGCCATTCTTCCACCCTCAGAAGGAAATAGCTTCCACGTTTTTTAAAACGAGTGTTTTCCAAAATAAAAACTTTTTTTAAAAATATCTCTTTCTAAAAAGAAAAGAACGTTTATTTTAATTCGACGAGGAATTGTCTTTAAGAAAACGCTAATAGATTGCTTCTTTTTTAATATTTCATTGGGAGATAGGATGAATGAAGCAACTTGCCCTAGCTGTGGCCAAGTGGTTGCTAAGGCGAGGTACTGTGCTTTTTGTGGCGCTGAACTACTTCAAGATGGTTCCGAGGAGATACCAAATAACGTTCTGGAACAGCTTAGGATACGTAAAAGAATAGAAGAGATTGCCGGAGAAATGGCGTTTCTTAGGAATGAAATCGATAAATTAACTGAGCAAATATCTGAGGGCAGAAACATTGAAGAATACGCCTTAAGAGTGAAGGAGCTCAAGGAGAAGATTAAACTAGTTAAAAGCGAACGTAGTTCTCTTGAGGAGAAGCTTAAGCCTCTTTCTCTAGAGAAAATCGCTGAGGAACGTATGAACCTCGAAAAGAGGATTAAACGCTTAGAGACTATTCATGAGAGGAAAGAGATTAGCGATGAAACATATGAAAAGTTAAAGAAAGAGTATGGCGAAAGGTTAGAGCAGCTTAAAGAAGAGCATTACCGGCAGGTGATAAAAGTCGAGAAGTGGATTGAGCAACTTAAAAGAAAGATAAAGCGTATCAAGAATGACTCTGAGCTTCTATATGCTCGTTACATGACTGGAGAGTTAACTAAGGAAGAATATGCAAAAGAAAAAGAGAAACTAAGTAAAGAACTAGAAACAAATAACATTTACGCTGAGATGCTCGAATTATTATTGAAGAAGTGGAGTTAGTTCTCTTGTTAAAGCCTTAAAGCTCAGTCCCTTTTGCTAATATAATGCTTCATTACTTGTAACGGCTTTCAAAGGCATGTTTTGTTGGCGTTTATGCTTTTCTTTTCCAAGTTTTATATGCCAACTCTACGTCCTCTTTTTTTACAGTTTTTCTTCCTGCATGCCTAGCTAGCTCGTCTGCTATACGCGCTATTTCGAGGCCGAGTTCCTCCAGTACGCGCCCTAGTGCCTCCGCTGCATTATCAGCTACTCTTTCAGCTCCTGCCATCCTTATGAGTCTATCTACAGGGGCTGCTGGCAAAATTGTTTCTCTTTTTCTTCCAACCACGTTTAACTCCCTCTTTAACCGTAGCAACTTTTTAACTAACCCATTTTAGGTCAAATTTAATTTTTAAATTTTTATCTTGCTTTTTCACTATTTTGCATTTATGATTTTTAGTTTTAACTTTTCTGTAGAGTAAAACGCAGGGTTCTTCTTTATCGTTTTGCAAAATTTGTCGGGTGAACAGAGCTTTCTCTCAATCATTTCTCTGCACGATAAAGTTGCCTTTTCTTCTAGTGGAAATGCAAAGCTGAAGTATCTTAAAACTAGTTCGAATTTTCTTTTAAAATAAGCGTTGCGAATGCAAGGTGGCGCCCTCTCAATATGTAATTTTTCAATATTCCTGAAAAAAATGTTCCATATGCACTGATTGACAATACACACCCTGCATACATCAGGTGAACGCACAACACTGCACAGCTCGTCTACGAGTTTTCCATGAACTCTGTCTTGGTTATGGAGAAAAAAATATATTTCTGAGAAAAGTGAGGGATTAAAAAGCCCGGTCTTATTTGCAAACGTAAGCGCGTTAACCAACAACTTCTCCCTTGGAATTAACCAGTATTTCAAGGAAATGCACCGCCATCCAAAAGAAATCAACTTCCCACTTTTCTAAACCCTTTTTAAATACCACGAACATGTGTATCTTGGAGGAAATGGAGAAACAATCGAAGACCAATTGATCCTTAAGATGAATCTCGATTATAGATGATTTCAATCACTCTTGCATTATTTTTCACCTTCTTTTTCCAGTATTCCCCTTGCCGCCACAACCCCCGTTACGGCGGCTCCCACTATTCCTCTAGAAACTCCTGCTCCATCGCCTGCAACGAAGAGGTTCTCAACTGCTGTTTCTAATTTTTCATTTGTAATCACTCTTTTCGCGGAGTACTTTATTTCTGGGGCATAAATAAGCGTTGAGTCACTTGCTATTCCCGGTATTACCTTATCGAGCATTTCTATTCCTTCAATGATGCTGGTAAGTATCCTGTGAGGTAGTCCCATGGATATATCTCCAGGTGTAGCGTTGCTTAGTGTAGGCATTACAGCTCCTCGCTTTATGCGGCTCCAAGTTGACCGTCTCCCCTTTCTAAGATCCCCTAGTTTCTGCAGGATCGGTTTACCACCACCCAAGATGGTTATCTGCCGAGCGATCGAATTGCCGTATGCGGTTGTATCCTCAAGAGGTTCTGTCAACTCTATTCTGTCTAGGACAGCGAAGTTAGTATTGGGGGACGGCTTCATTAGTATAGAATGTCCATTAACTCCTATGTGGTCATCATAAACCTCCATCACAACGTAACCGTGATGGTTT
This sequence comes from Candidatus Jordarchaeia archaeon, assembly GCA_018383835.1. GTDB lineage: Archaea > Asgardarchaeota > Jordiarchaeia > Jordiarchaeales > Freyrarchaeaceae > DTBI01. The sequence continues at coordinate 10,562 of JAHAWR010000045.1, forward strand.
ACGCAGAAAGTCCTTACAAAGTCGTCGAACGTAGATGTGTAAATATGGAATTTTGGGTCTCTTTGAACGCTGCATATTGGTTCCATGATCGTTGCTGGTACCTCCACTCTCACCCCTATATCTACGGGCATATACTTCGTTTCAACACCTAGTTTGTTCATTTGCTCGGCGAGCCACCTCATCCCTGACCTTCCCGGAGCCAGAATGCAATAATCGTAGTTCAGCGTTTCTCCAGATGAGAGAAGTAGACTACCTCTCTTCATACTCCCCACTTTCGTCCTAAGTATGAACTCCACACCTTTTTCTTTCAACTTTTTTTCCAAGCATCCAATAACA
>JAHAWR010000045.1:10999-11273 GCA_018383835.1 Candidatus Jordarchaeia archaeon
GGTTTAAACACGTTCTCTGGTGCCCCACATTCAACAAAAATTCTGTCAACATATTCAACTAACTCCCATGCGTGCCCTTCAGAGCCAGCGAACTCAACGAGGTCCCCTCCTATCTTAGGGTGAAGATTCAGCAACCCGCTCGAGAAAAGCCCTGCTCCCCCAATTCCACTCATTATGTTACATGGCTTACAACGTGTACACATCTTATAGCTTTCCAGAGGGCATCTCCGCTCTGCAACGCTTTCACCCATTTCTACTACCGTCACCTTCAACT
>JAHAWR010000046.1:0-7788 GCA_018383835.1 Candidatus Jordarchaeia archaeon
GCCCGGAGCCAATGTCGGCGAGTATTTGAACCTCTCCATAGCCTTTCTCCTTCGCATAAGTTAGGATCAACTGTTTTTGCCTCTCCAAATCGTCTTTCTGCGCTGAAGACGAAACCCTCACATACCCAACGATCATCCTATCCTCTTTTAATCCCAAGATGCGCTTTATCTCGCTTTCTGGAATCCTCCTTCTTCCCCCGATAGTTCTAACACATCTGATCTTCCCTTGCCTATCCCATCGCTGAATCGTCCATGTAGTGACTCCAAGGAGCTTCTTAGCTTCTTTAAGCGTGTAGAGTCTTTCACTCATAGATAACCTATCTATACTTACAACTATTTAAACTTTTCTACTTAGAAACTGTTGACTACGGCTGTTTTGGGTGGGTTGTTTTGTTGTTGTGGTTATTTTTATATTTTGGTTTGTTTGGTTGGGTTTTTGGTGGTTGTTGTGGATGTTTTGTTTGTTAGTTCTTCTATGGGGGGTAGGTTTCCGCAGAGGGATTATCATGTTTGTCGGGAGCTTGTGAGGTTGGGTTGTAGGGTTAGGGTGGTTAGGGCTTTTAATCCTTTGGTTGGTGTTTTTGGTGTGTTGAGGTTTAGGGGTGTGAGGTGTAAGGTGTTTAGTGGGTTTAGGGCGGGTGTTGTGGCTCTTCTTTTGTGGCCTTTGGTGGGGGAGTATATTTATGATCTTGTGGAGTGGAAGGCTGATGTTTGTAGGGATAATTGGAGTGGTTTTAGGCGGGTTTTTGTTCCTCTTGTTGATGTTGTTGAGAGGTTGGTTGTGAGGTTTTCTAGGTTGGTTTTTAATGCGGGGAGGAGTTTTGTTCATCCTTGTTTGCGTGGTTTTGCGGGTAAGGTTGTTTTTGCCGAGAACGGGTATAGTGATGAGCTCTTTGACCCGGGGAGGTATGATAGGCGCTCTGTTAGGGAGAGGTATGGTGTTGATTTTCCGCTTGTTTTGTATGTTGGGAAGCTTACGCCGATGTATGCGAAGTACCTTGTGCCTGTGATTGAGGCGATGGAGGCTGTTCGTGGGCGTTTTCCCGATGCGGAGTTTTGGATTTTTGGTGATGGGCCTTGTAGGGGGTTTTTGGAGAGGTATTCTGGGAGGTGGGGGGTTCGCGTGAAGGGTTATCTGCCGTTTGAGCGGGTGCCTGAGGTCGTCGCGATGGCTGATGTGGGGGTGAATGCCTACAGGACTGAGTCTTTGAAGCTTAGGGAGTGGCTTGCGATGGGTCTTCCCGTTGTCGCTCCGTTGGGTGTCAGGTTTCCCGGGGTTGTGAATTGCGAGTGGAGGAAGGAGGAGATCGCGCGGAGCATTGTGAGGATTATTGAGGAGGGGGTGAGGGTGAGGGTGAGGGTGAAGTTGAACACGTGGGGGGATACGGCGAAGGTTATACTGTCCACGTGTGAGAGGCTATATGGGGCCGGTTAGGTTGGTGAGGTCTCTGAGGCGCCTAACCCGCTTCCCCCTGTAGCCTTTTATTTTGTCTCCTAGGGCGATGAAGTTGACCCCGGCGGCTTCTGCTGCAGCGAGGTCGTATGGATGGTCTCCGACGTAGATGGCCTCGTCAGCTTCGACCCCGATTATTTTTAGGGCGTGGAGGATGGGTTCAGGGTTCGGCTTCGTCTTGGCTGTGTCCTCTCTCCCGATGATTACGTCGACGTACTCGGACATACCGAGCCTTTCAAGGCTTGTGGTGACGCATCTCCTGGAGTTTCGGGAGACGACCCCTACCTTTAGTCCTGCCTTCTTCAGCTTTTCCAGCAGTTTTTTGGCGTCTTCGTCCGGTACCGGTTTCGTGGCGGCGTCGAGCTCGAATGACTCTACTATTTTGTAGCATTCTCTCCTGAAGTCCTCTCCCAGCGTCTGTGATGCGGCTTCTATGTCTTCGATGATGCGGCGGAAATCGTAGTTCGCGTTGAGGTGCGACGCGTGCTCCCTCAGCCTTTCCCTCAGCTCTTCGTAGTTTATTGGGAGGCTGAGCAGAGTTCCGTCTAGGTCGAAGAGGACTGCTCTCAGACGCTTTTTGACCTCCACTCTCCCTCCCTCACCAGTATTGGGCCTGAGTCCATGTGCCTTATCCAATACAGTCCTGCGCCGAGCGCGTTGTACTTCTTAAGTTTGGGTGTCTCCTCGTCATAGGCGAGCTTCACGTATATGTAGGGCATGTTGAGGCCAGCGTAGGAGAAGAAGAGGCTGGTGGTGAAGAACCTCCCAGCGTTTATCTCTGTCGGGCAGGGGACGCCGTCCCTGTTCTCTTTTAGGTCGACGCAGAATACGCCGTTCGGCTTGTCATCCACCGCCACTATGCACTCTGTGGCTATCCTGTTGACGTCGTCTCTCTCTATGGTGACGGCGACGCTCGGCGTCCCTGTGACGCCTGAGGGGGCGAGGGACGGGTAAATGTACTCCAGCCTCTCCCTCGCCTGGGAAACGATGAGCTCGCCGTCCTTCCATATGCTGTGGAAAGCTATGTTTCTCCCGGGCAGGTACTCTTGGGCAATGAACTCCCACTTTTCCCCCCTGCTCCGCCAGTACCTAATCCAAGCCAAGGCTGTTTCAAGGTTGTGGCAGGGCGTCGACCCCCTGCCGCCAGCCCCCGCCGTGGCCCTCAGCCAAAAGGGGAAGCCAAGCGTCCTGGCGGCCTCAACCAGCGATTCCTCGTCCTCGACCAGGACAGTTTTTGCTACAGGTATCCCCTCCCTCTCCCAGATCTCGGCCGTCGCCCTCTTGTCCTGGCATATCTTCACTGTCTCCTTTCTGGGTAGGAAGGTCTTGGCTTTCAGCTTCTCTCTGTTCTCCGAAATGACTCTAACTTCGACGTCAGGCTGGGGGTGGACGAACTCAACACCTTCAAGCTCTATTATTTTGTTTAGTTGGTCTATGTATTTCGGGTGGCTACATGGGGGTACCAGGTATCTGGCGTTGCAGTCTGGTAGCTCCAAGTGGTACTTGTTCGCGTCTGACCCTACTATGAAGAAGCTTTCTGGGGCGAGCCTCAGACTCTTGACGAAGTTTACCCCCGCCGGCCCCCCTGCCCCGGTTACGAGGATGCGCTTCACCTACACCCTCTCCCTGGCGTTCCACCTCTCAGCGTTTGATTTAACCCACTCTATTTCGCGCTCCACCCCCTCCCTGAGCCTCGTCCTGGGCACCCACCCGGTTTCCCTTAAGGCCTTCGAGATGTCCAGCTGGAGGTTTCTCAACTCCTTTGGTATCCTCCACCTTCCAGTTATGGAGGAGTAGCCTCCCTCCGGCGGGTCCTCGTATACTGGTTCAAGTGCGTTGCCCGAGAGTTCTATGACTAGTTCCGCTAGGTCCCTTATGGACGTTGCCACCCCGCTTCCGACGTTGTACGCCTCGAAGGATCCGCCATGGTCTTCCTCTAGGAGGATGTTGTGGAGTTTGACGGCGTCCTTGACGTAGATGAAGTCCCTCATCTGCCTCCCATCCCCAAATATGACCGGGGGCTTGTTATCTAGGACTGCACGCTTGATGAACATTGTTAGCACTCTGCCGAACCACTCCCTCTCCCCGTAGACTATGCCGTACCTGAGGGCGCAGGTCTTGACGCCGTAGAACTGAGAGTACTGGAGGCAGTAGAGCTCACCGGAGTACTTGCTCACACCGTATGGCCAGGTGGGCCTCTTTGGGTGGTCCTCGTCCTGCGGCAGCCTCACCGCCTCCCCATATATGCCAGCTGAGGAGGCGTAGATGACTTTTCTAACGTTTTTCCTCACGCTGGCTTCCAGCACATTTATTGTTCCCTCAATGTTGATCCTGGCGTCAGCGACCGGGTCCCTTATCGCTGAGCCTATTTCAAGTTGCGCGGCATGATGGGAGATCGCGTCGCAGCCATCCGCTGCCCGCATTACGGCGTCCGCGTCTAGGACGTCGCCGTTCACGATCTTGACGTTGCTCATGGAGGCTATGTGTCTTATGTTTTCTATGCTGCCTGTTGAGAAGTTGTCGAGTATCACTACCTCGTGCCCCTCCTTTGCGAGGTGCTCCGCCACGTGGCTTCCTATGAAGCCGGCGCCTCCGGTCACCAGCACCCTCATCTTCACCCACCACGCTACCAGATTGGCATGAAGACCAGCATGGCTATCGAGGCGATGCACACCTCGAACAGTATGATTCCGACTGTGACGTCTTTCTCGTATACTTTTCCTTTGAGCCTTTTTATTATGACTATGAAGAGGTGAGCTACGTCGCATATCTTGTAGTATGGTTTGTCCAGTGTCCCGTCCTCGTTGACCTTCCCGAACGCCTCAACCTTCATTCTCCCCCTAGAGCCGAATATGAAGTCCATGTAGTAGGGGGTGAAGAGGATGATGGCGAGCTTCTCCATGTTGCCGAGTATAGCAATGCACGCCATTATGGCTCCGACCATGTAGGTGAGGGTGTTTCCGGGGAACGCCTTTGCAGGGTACCAGTTGAAGTAGAGGAAGGCGAGGAGGGCGGCGATCGTGGAGACACCTATCATGGTCACCCAGCTGTTCCCCATGGCGTAGGCGTATAGACTCATGGCTGACAGTATAACTACGCCCATGCCTGCCTCCAAGCCGTTGTAGCCGGCGAGCATGTTGAAGCCATTCGACGCCCCAACAATACCTATAGGTATGACGAGCAGGGGGTACAGGATGCCAAGGTCTATGGTTCCTATGAATGGTAGCGATATTATCGGGAAGCCGACGCCAGCAACCATCATGGGGACAGCTGCAGGTATGGTTAGCAGGGGCTTATGCCACTGCTTAAGACCGATTTTCCAGCCGAGCGAGTCATCGATCATGCCGACTGTCGTCGCCATGAGTATGGTGGATAGGGCGGCGAAGAGCGGGAGGTTCAGCGTCCTCTGATTGAGGGCGAAGGAGTTCACGGCTATGTAGAACATTAAGCCGGACGCTATGCCCGCGAAAACTGGCACGCCCCCCATCTCCGCAACCTCGGGTCTGCCTGGCTTATTCATGTCCTTCCCAACGATGCCCGCGCGGTGGGCGATGGGGATCCACTTCCTCGTGAGAATAAACGTAACCGCAAATGATAACACCGGGGACACTAGAAGCAGGGGCTCCATTAGTCTAGTCTCCCTATCCTCTCTCCGCTCCCTCTCCATCCTTCACTCTTATCTATTTTTTCCTCCCAACGAGTACTCCGCAGCGTTTCTTTTGATGGTGCAGCAACGTGTGAACGCGTTTAACAACGTTTCCGTTTTCTTCCCTTTAGGGTTTTCGATTAGCTTTTATTTTTTGGCTTAGAAATAATTATGTGAGCGGGTGCTTGGTGGGGTTTACTTGCTTAGGAGGTTTTTCGGGGAGGTTTTGGCTTCTAGGACTGTGCGTCCCAGTTTCCGTGAGGGAGACGTCCTCGGCGTGCTTCTGCTACTCGCTGAGGAACCTGTGGGGCGCTACGCTGTTAGGGATGTTTTGGGGCTGGGTGATGCTGCTGTTAGGACGATGCTCCGTAGGCTTCAGCGTCTTGGGCTTATTAGGCCAGCTGGGAGGAAGGGGCATGTGTTGACGGATAAAGGGCGTTTAGTGGCTGAGAAACTTATGGGCTACGTCGCCGAGTTTAGGAGGCTCCCCAAGAGCTTTCTGAGCGTCGGGGAGTGTGACTACGGGTTCAGGATTAGAGGTATGTCCCACCTCATCTCCGGGGGAGTTGAGGAGAGGGACATAGCTGTTAGCGGTGGGGGGAGAGGCGCCACAACAATCATCGTTAAAAGTGGGAGGCTGGTTGTGCCCTCCGTCAAGGAGCTTGATGGTGAAGAGGAGGCTTTTCTTAGAAGGTTCTTCGAGCTGGAGGAGGGGGATGTGGTTCTGATTGTGTCGGCTGAAGACTGCCCCTCAGCCCTAAGGGCCGGGCTGAGCGTTGCTGCAAGCCTCATCAAGCGGGCTGAGACAGAGGGTTCCGGGTAATGGTTAAAAGAAATTGATTAAATAATAGTTGAAAGAAATTGATTAAAAATAGGGTGGCTATATGTAGAGGCTGTTGCAGTCCGAGTGGTTTCTCTTGCTCCAGGCACTCTGCCACTTCTTGAAGAAGCTTGCCGTCTCCTCTATTATGTCGTATATCTCCTCTGCTCCATTCGCCATGGCCTCTTGGATGTTTCTCCTGATTTCCTCCTCCTCCTTTTCCCTCAGTTTCTCAGTTACCGCCTCCCTGAAGAGCTGGACGGCTTTCACGTCCTTTATCAGGCTTAGGAGGTACTTGTTTATGAGCTCGTCGAACTTCCCATCGGCGCTCACTGTCTGTATGGACTCAAGGAGGGCGAGGAAGGCTATGTCGAACTCGTCTATCTCGAGCTCGAGGTTCGCGTTCTCAAGCTCCTCGATCAGTTCCTCGTAGCTGGAGAAGAAGACCCAGAAGAGGTTCCGCAACTCGTTGAGGAGAACATCCGACGCCATGCAGAAAAGCCACCCTTCACTTCTACTTCTCTACTGGTGCAGGGAGGCTTAAAAAGGTAACACACAAAATTTATATTGCAGCCATGCTACGCCCCCTCTATCTGAGCTCCACCATGCCATTCGAGAGAACGACGTTTCCATGCTGGTTCTTCGACTGTATAATGTACTTCTTTCCTCCGCTGTCGGCCCTCCACCCCTCAGTTATTATAGTGTCCCCCGGGAAGACCACCCCCGAGAAGCGCACCTCCAGCGACTTAACCTTAGTTGGGTCGTTGCTGCACAGCTTGCGCAGGATCGACCTACAGGCGAACCCGAACGTGCAGAGGCCGTGGAGTATTGGCTTGTCGAATCCCGCCAGCTTGGCGAAGTCCGGGTCTATGTGGAGCGGGTTCAGGTCTCCCGAGAGACGGTATATGACGTTCTGGTCCTTCCAGGTTGTGAGCTGGTCGGTGAAGTCCGGCTCCCTCTGCGGCGGCTCGTTGCCAGCCTTTGGTCCGCGCTCCCCCCCGAACCCTCCAGCCCCCCTGATCAGGAATCCGGCTATGTTGTCGAAGAGGTGCTCCCCGTTCTCCGTTCTGGTTTCAGCCTCCACCACCATTAGTGCGTGCTTCACCTTGTCGTATATGTTAGTTATTCTGGCAGTGGTGAGGAGCCTCCCCTCCCTCGGTATTTCCCTGTGTAGGATTATCTTGTGTTCGGCGTGGAGCAGCCGGGTGAAGTCTACCTTGGCTTCGAAGAGGCTCCAGGCTAAGGCAGGCTGAGCGATTATGGTTGCGAATGTCGGGTAAACCTTTAGCCTCCTCTCGTAGACGAAGTCCAAGTCGTCGTTCCCCGCCCCTATCCCAACAGCGTAGAGGACGACGTCCTTCCAAGCGTAGGAGTACTCAAGCGGCTGCGAAACCTTGCCGACAGAGTTAAGATCCACCCCCGCCAACCCAGACCACCCCGAAAGAATAGTAGGGAGTCAACCGCACTAAAAAGTTTTCTTCAAGCTCTAATGAAGACTCTAACCAGCCCCAAGTCTAGGGCGAGCCTACAAGGGATGTCTAAGGGGGGAGCGGTGAAGGGGGCTTCCACTATGTAGACGCTGGCCTGGTTCAGCGTGAACCACCATGACGCTGCCAGCGTCCAAGGACTCATCGCCTCGCGCCACATTCCGCCGGACGTGGGTAGCCCCGTGAACGCCGTCACAGCCGCTGCGTGGCTCGAGTCGAGCCCTACGTAGCACACTATGCCGGGATGGTTGAGGGCCAGCCAAATGGACGCCGCATAAATCGGGAGCGTGGTCGGTGTCAGTGGCCCCCTGAGGTAGGGGGGGTAGAGTGCGAGCGTGAGGAGGGGTGAAGGTGAGAGGAGGGGGTGGCTCTGGATGGGTGC
>JAHAWR010000046.1:7868-10795 GCA_018383835.1 Candidatus Jordarchaeia archaeon
GGAAGGATGCCGCCAAGATTACTATGAGTGCAGCCTTCAGCTTTCTCCTGTTCCACATAATTCTTGAGAGGGTTACGCCGGTGAAGAAGGACGCTGGGAGGAGGAGATAAACGCTGAAGCGCGTCGTGTATCCTACGAGGAGGGTGAGGGAGAGGGCGTAGAGGAGGAATGCGAGGCAGCCGCTGTCCTTGTGCCTCAGCGTTGATGCCATGGAGGGGAGCGCTAGAGCCCAGACTGTGAATGGTATGAAGGGGGAGCCTGAGGCTTGAGCTGGGGAGAGCCAGCCTGCATGGTTTGCCACGTGGAGGAGCCATGGAAGATACGTGATGGTTGATATGGATGCGACCTTGATGAAGAGCTTCGGGTATCCGTCCCTCTTCACCAGGCTGAAGGCTAGAAGGGACGCCGCTGCTGTTAGGGGCATTGAGACGTGTAGCCACATTGCAGCTGAGAGGAGGAGGGCTGAGGTTAAGGTTTTCCTTTTGATGAAGGAGAGGAGGAGTGGGGGCGTGATGGCTAGAGCCACGGTTGCAGGCATGATCATGGTGGCGAGGAGGAGTAGGGGGGACGCGGACGCTAGGGTTAGAGTGGAGTAGAGCGCCGCCTCCCTGCCTTCGAGCCCCCTCACAGAGAGCCAGAAGAGGAGGAGGAGCAGGGGGTAGACAGACGCCTTCACAACCTTGGCGGCGAGAAGCACTTCTCCTCCTGAAGCCTTTATGAGGAAGGCCATAGCTAAGTGGAGGAGTGGAGGGTAGAGGTGGGGTCTGCCCAGGGGGGCGAACTCCCAGAAGTCCCACGTTGGAATAAAGCCGGAAACACATATTTGACGGGAGACACTCAGGTGGTAGAAGTCGTCTACGAGGAGCGGAGGGTTCGCGGCGAGCAAGATTGCCGAGAGAGCTGCTATCAGCGAGAGGGAGATCGCATCTGGGAGGATTAAGGCAAGACTGCGCAATATGCCATGCCTGAGCAAGCAGCCCAGCACCCTTTCTAGCTGTGAGGAAAATGTGGGGGCTTCTATTTCTTGCGGCTTCTGCGCTCCTCCGCCTCGCTCAGCAGCTTCGGCAGGATTTCCTGAACGTCAGCTACCACCCCATAGTGGGCGACGCTGAATATTGGCGCCTGAGGGTCTTTGTTCACGGCTATTATTAGCTCGCTGTCCCTCATTCCCACAACGTGCTGGAAAGCCCCACTTATACCCAGCGCTAAGTACACTTTGGGCTTGACGGTTTTCCCCGATATTCCGACCTGCCTGTCCTTGGAGAGTAGACCGCTGTCTATGACTGGTCTGCTGCCAGCGACAGCCCCCCCAAGGATGCCGGCCAGCCTCTCAGCCAGTTGAAGACTCGACGTTGCCCCTCTGCCGACGGCTACTATCGCGTCGGCCTTGGATATGTCGACCTCCCCCTTCTCCGGCTCGATGAGCCTTGAGAAGCGCCTCCTAGGAGGCTTGGACGGGGCCAAGTTTAGCTCGGTGATCTTGCCGCTAAGCTCCACACCCTCCTTGAAGACGCCTTGCCTTACTGTCAGAACGCATGGAAGACGGCTCACCCTCAAGTCCACCATAAGCTTTCCCTGGTATATGTAGCGTGAAACTGTGATTTCTCCCCGCCCAGCGAATACGCCCACGACGTCCGTCACAACCGGGCAGTGGAGCTTCACCGCTAGGAGGGGGGCTAGCTCGCCCCCCTGAGAAGTGTTTCCTAGGAGCACCAAGTCGGGTGGCTCCCTCTCGAAGAACTGAAGTAGGACGTCGGCGTATGACTCCGGGTTATAGTATTCGAGCTGGTCTCCACCTATGACCCAGACCCTGTCGGCGCGGCTGGCGAGGCTGCCTGAGAAGGCGTGCGCCTCGCCCCCTACGACGACTGCTTCACTAGTCCCGTCACCCTTAACCATGTTGGCGAGGTTTAGGAGTTCGACGCTAACAGGGTTGAGCTCCCCGAACTTGTGCTCCGCGACGGCGAAAACTCTCACTACACCACCCCTCTACTGCTGATGAGCTCGACGAGTTTCCCAGCGACCTCGGACGGAGACCCCTCCAAGATCTCTGCTCTCCTAGCTGGGGGAACGTAGACCCGCTCGACGGCCACCGTCGCGCCTCCAAGCCTTACAGTGTGCTCCCTCAGCTCCTTCGACTTGGCAGCCTTGACCCCAAATATCGAAATGTACCTTGGCTCGTTTATCCCGCTCTGAACCGTGACTAAGCATGGAAGGGGGAGGAAGACTTCTTCAAGGTAGCCGCCCTCAAGCTCCCTCACCGCCCTCGCCTCGCCTCCCTCCACGCTGAGCCGAGTGACGGCTGTGGCGAAGGGGATGTCGAGCATGGCTGCTACGAGAACACCAACCAGAGCGTTGTTCGCGTCTTGGCTCATGAAGCCCGAGAGCACCATGTCGAACGGCTCCCCCCTCAGCACGCCAACTATAGCCTCCGCCACACGAACAGCGTCGAGCCCAGCTTCAACCGGCACCTTAACAGCTCTGTCGACGCCCATCGCCAAGCACTTCCTCAGCGTGGCGTCACAGTTAACACCCACGCTAACGGCGACGGCTTCTCCTCCGTGCTTCTCTTTCAGTCTGACGGCCTCCTCCACGGCATATCTGTCCCACTCGTTCATGTCGTAGGTGAGGCAAACTGGGTCTACACCCTTCCCGTCGGCGCTAACGCGAAGCGTTGACTCAGGGGAGGAGGCATGCTTAACGAGCACTGCGATCCTCATACGTCCCGCCCCCTACTTTAACGGGTGCTTCCTAACTGCCCCAAGCCTTGAGGACAACCCTCCTAGAAGCGCTCTAGCCACCAACTCGACTTCAACCTCCCTAGTCCCCTCGTATATTTCTAGGACGCGCACGTCCCTGTACATCCTTGAAACCGCCTGGTCCCCCATGAAGCCGTAGCCACCATGGATCTGCAACGCCTCACTCAC